>NZ_KI518140.1 GCF_000479045.1 Cetobacterium somerae ATCC BAA-474 | reverse complement strand
GGTCGAAGGTTCGAATCCTTTTCTAGGCACCATTTGAAACTTTACACTCTTAATAAGAGTGTTTTTTTTTACTTTATTTTTTCTGTATAATTGGTATTAAAAAAAGCTGCTTAAAGCAGCTTTTTTTATCTATCATACTTTATATATTTTAATACTTGAATTATTAATGTTGGTATAAATGCTAACACTGTCATTTCTCCAAAATTCATTACACTTAAATCAGATACTGCAAACATTTCATGGAATGACGGAACTAATAAAACCATATATAGTAATGCTGCTCCTAATAAAAATGCGTATATACTAAACATATTTTTTATTACTCCTAATTTTATTACAGAACCGTTTCCTCTACAATTAAACCCGTGGAATAATCTTCCTAAACATAGTGTTGAAAATGCCATTGTACTTCCTAAACCAACATCTCCTTTTGCATATCCTAAATAAAATGCAACCATTGTTACAATTGCAATTAACATCCCTTCCATTAAAATTCTTCCTGATAATTTCTTATCTAGTAAAGGAGCATTAGCTTCTCTTGGTTTTTCATCTAACACATCTCCATGAGAAGGCTCCATTCCTATAGCAATTGCTGGTAAACTATCTGTCAATAAATTTATAAATAAAAGGTGTACTGGTGCAAATATTACAGGTAATCCCATTAAAGAAGCATAAAATACCGCTAAAATTCCAGCTGTATTTCCAGACAATAAAAATCTTATTGAATTTTTTATATTCGCGTATAAATTTCTTCCAGTTACAACTGATTTTATTATTGTAGAGAAGTTATCATCAGTAAGTATCATTGATGCTGCATCTTTCGAAACTTCTGTTCCTGTTATCCCCATAGCTATTCCTACATCTGCCTTCTTAAGTGCTGGAGCATCATTCACTCCATCCCCTGTCATAGCACAAATTTTCCCTAATTTTTGCCATGCTGAAACAATTCTAATTTTATGTTCTGGTGAAACTCTTGCATAAACAGATATTCTTTCTACATGCTTCATAAGCTCTTCATCACTCATTTTTTCAATTTCAACACCGTTTAAAGTTTCATCTCCATCTTTATATATACCTATCTCTTTTGCAATAGCCTTAGCTGTAACTTTATAATCTCCTGTTATCATAACTGGTTTTATTCCAGCTCTTATACAATTTTTTACTGCTTCTTTCGACTCTTCTCTTGGAGGATCAATCATACTAATCAACCCTATAAAGATAAAACTATCTTCATCTGAAAATTCTAAATCCCTTACTATTTCAATCTCTTTCATTGCAAAAGCTAAAACTCTTAAACCATGCTCTGCAAAATTTATATTTGCTTTTTTAATATTTTCTATATCAGAATCTGATATTTTTTCAATATTTCCATCCTCTCTCAATATATATTTAGCTTTTTCTACAACAACATCTGGAGCACCTTTAGTTATTAAATAAGTTTTTCCTTCAATCTCGTTTAAAGTACTCATCATTTTTCTATCTGAATCAAATGGTAACTCTTTCAATCTAGGATATTTATTTCTAATTTCAACTTCTGCTAAGTTATATTTATGTCCTACATTCACTAGAGCAACTTCAGTTGGATCACCAATCTCTTGTCCATTGTTATTTACTGCATCACTACATAATATAGCACTTCTTAAAAGTCCAATCTCAATTTTTGAATTTAAATCAATTTTTTCAGATTCTACCACTTTACCATCTACATAAAGATGTTGAACTGTCATCTTGTTTTGTGTTAATGTTCCTGTTTTGTCAGAACAAATTACAGAAACACATCCTAGAGATTCTACTGAGTGAAGCTTTTTTATAATAGCATTCTCTTTAGCCATCTTTTGAGTCCCAATTGCTAAAACTATTGTTACTATAGATCCTAAAGCTTCTGGAATTGCAGCTACTGCTAAAGCTACAGCAAACATTAATGAATCTAATATATTTATTCCTCTAGCTACACTCATAAAAAATACAACTATACATAACACTATTATAGCAATTGATAATTTTTTTCCAAATTTCTCCAATGACTTTTGTAATGGTGTCATTGCATCCTCAGTTTCATCCAACAAAGATGCAATTTTTCCTAACTCTGTCTTCATTCCTATCGTTGTTACTAAAATCTTTGCTCTTCCATAAGTTACTAAACTTCCTGAAAAAACCATATTTTTTTGATCTCCTACTGTTAGGCCGGTTGTATCTATAGTTTGAGATATTTTCTCTACACTTTCAGACTCTCCTGTTAATGAACTCTCATTTACCATTAAAGAATGAGTTTCTAAGACTCTACCATCACTAGGAACAACATCCCCAGCTTCTATTAAAACTATGTCTCCAGGAAGCAATTCTGATGAGTTTATCTCTTGCTTTTGACCGTCTCTTATAACTTTAGCTTTAGGAGAAGACATTTTCTTTAAACTCTCCAACGATTTCTCTGCTTTTAAATGTTGAACAGTACCTAAAACTGAGTTCATTATAATTACTGCTAAAATTACTATTGTACTTTCTTTATTTCCAGAAATAAATGAAATTGCTGCTGCAACTAATAAAATTATTACTAAAAAATCCTTAAATTGCTCTAAGAAAATCGCTATTGCAGTTTTCTTTTCTTTACTGTTTAGTACATTTTCTCCATACTCCTCCTTTAGTTTTTCTAAATTCTCTTTTTTCAATCCTAGTTCAGAAGTGTCAAAATACCCTAACAACTCCTCTTTACTTTTCGAATAAAAATCCTTCATAGATTTCCCTCCATATAATTTTATATTTTTAATTATTTACCGACTTAATAGATATTTTCATTTTTCAAAAATAAAAAAAGACTTTCAGTGTAGGTTAAAACCTACACTAAAAGTCTTGTCACCTTTTTTAGGCGTATAGTACCAGATTTTTTCAAATCGAGATGTTGACACTATACTTTTGACTACTCCCTTTGAGTATATCTTTATCTTTAATATTACTTAATGAAGTTTATACTTTTTTTTTATATTTGTCAACTTTTTTTATATTTGTGCTATATCAAATACATCTAAGTCCATCTTATCAACATTTAACTCTTGAACTTTTATTATTGCATTTAAAGTATCTATCGAAGTTAATACCTCTACCCCATATTCAATAGCTGTTCTTCTTATTTTAAATCCATCTCTTTGAGCATCATTTGCCTTAGTTGGAGTATTTATTAATAAATCTACTTCTCTATTTTTTAATAAATCTAAAATATTTGGTGATTCTTCATTTATTTTTCTTACTGCTGTTGCTTCAATTCCTTTTTCTGCTAAATACTTTTGAGTTCCCTCTGTTGCAAACAGTTGACACCCTAAGCTTTTAAGTGATTTTGCAACTGGTAAAAATTCATCTTTGTCCTTATCTCTTATTGTTAAAAGAACTTTTCTATTTCTTACATTTTGAACTCTTCCACCACCTAAAAGACCTTTAAATATAGCTTCATCTGCTGTATGTCCAACTCCTAAAACTTCTCCTGTAGATTTCATCTCAGGTCCTAATGAAACTTCAACTCCTGATAATTTCTCTGTTGAGAATACCGGAACTTTAACTGCAACTACAGATGGCTTTTTATAAATACCAGTTCCAAATCCTAAGTTTTGAAGTTTTTCTCCCATTATTACTTTTGTTGCTATATCAATTACTGGAACTCCAGATATTTTTGCTATATAAGGTACTGTTCTTGATGATCTAGGGTTTACCTCAATTACATATAATTCATTTTCGTATGCTATAAACTGGATATTCATCATACCTTTTATTTTTAATTCTTTTGCAATTTTTCTTGTAATCTCTTCAATTTTCTTTTCTGTCCCCTCATATAAATTTTGTGGAGGATATATTGTTATTGAATCTCCCGAATGTATTCCAGCTCTTTCTAAATGCTCCATAACTCCTGGTATTAAAATATCTTCACCGTCACATATTGCATCTACTTCTACTTCAATTCCATTTAAATATTTATCTATTAAAACTGGATTTTCAGGATCTCTTTCAAACGAAGCTTTTAGATAATTTACAAGATTGTATTCATCGTGACAAATCTCCATTCCTTGTCCACCTAGAACATATGAAGGTCTTACTAAAACTGGATACTGTACTTCTGCTGCTATTTTCTTTCCAAGCTCAACGTCCCATACAGCTTTACCTTTTGGTCTTTTTATATCTAATTTTTCCATTATATCTTCAAACTTTTCTCTATCTTCTGCAGCATCAACCATCTCTGCTGAAGTTCCAAGTATTGTAACCCCTCTATCTCTTAAGTCATTAGCTAATTTTATTGCTGTTTGACCTCCAAATTGAATGATTACTCCTGCTGGTTTTTCCTTATCAATGATATTCATAACATCCTCTGTTACTAATGGTTCAAAGTAAAGTCTATCTGCAGTTGAGAAGTCTGTAGATACTGTTTCTGGATTGTTATTTATAATAATACTCTCTATTCCCATATTTCTTAAAGTTTTTATTGAGTGAACTGTACAGTAGTCAAACTCTATTCCTTGCCCTATTCTTATTGGACCAGATCCTATTACTATAACTTTCTTTTTATCTGTTACATCAACTTCATCAAATTGATCATATGTTGAATAAAAGTATGATGAATCCGCAGCAAACTCTCCTGCACATGTATCAACCATTTTATAAACTGGTTTAATTCCATAATCTCTTCTTTTTCTAGCGATATCTTGTTCTGTTACATTTAGCAACTGAGCTATTCCTTTATCTGAGAATCCTTTTTTCTTAGCATTTTTTAAGAATTTTTCATCTAAATCTTTAAGCTCCATCTTTTTCATTAACTCTTCTTGCTTTACAAGCCACTCTAATTTTTCCATAAAGAACTTATCTATTCCAGTTAATTTCTGTAACTTTTCCTTTACATATCCTCTTCTTAACATCTCAGCAACAACGAAAATTCTTTCATCATCTGGTCTTACAACTATCTCTTTTAATTCTTCCATAGTCATTTTCTCTACCACAGGATGCTCTAAATTATATCTTCCAATCTCTAATGATCTTAGTCCTTTTAAAAATGCAGCTTCAAAGTTATTTCCAATAGCCATAACCTCTCCAGTTGCCATCATTTTCGTACCTAGTCTTTTATTAGCCTTCTTAAATTTATCAAATGGCCACTTTGGAATTTTTACTACTATATAATCCAATGCTGGTTCAAAACATGCAAAAGTTTTTCCAGTTACTTCATTTACAACTTCATCTAATGTATATCCTAAAGATAATCTTGTTGCAACTCTTGCTATAGGATATCCTGTAGCCTTTGAAGCTAACGCAGATGATCTAGAAACTCTTGGATTTATTTCAATAATTGCATATTCAAATGATTTCGGATGAAGAGCGAACTGAACGTTACAACCTCCAACTACACCTATTTCATTTATTATTTTCAATGCTGATGTTCTTAGCATTTGATACTCTCTATCTGAAAGTGTTTGAGATGGTGCAACAACTATAGAGTCTCCTGTATGGATACCAACTGGATCTATATTCTCCATATTACAAACAGTTATACAGTTTCCATCTTTATCTCTGATTACTTCGTATTCAACCTCTTTCCATCCTAAGATTGATTTTTCAATTAGTACTTGTCCAACTCTTGATAGCTTTAATCCTTTTAATAAAATGTCTTCTAACTCTTGAGGGTTATCAGCAATTCCCCCTCCTGTTCCCCCTAGAGTATACGCTGGTCTTACAACAACTGGATATCCAATCTCTCTTGCAACTTTAAACCCATCTTCTAAAGTTTCAACTATTTTACTCTCTATTGTAGGCTCTCCAATTTTATCCATAGCCTCTCTAAATAGTTCTCTATCTTCTCCTCTTTTTATAGATTCAATAGATGTTCCTATTACTCTTACATTATACTTTTCAAGTATTCCTTTATCATTTAATTCAACTGCCATGTTTAGAGCTGTTTGCCCACCCATTCCAGCTAAGATAGAATCTGGTCTTTCTTTTGCAATTACTTTTTCCACAAATTCTGCTGTAATTGGCTCTATATATATTTTGTCTGCAACTGCCTTATCTGTCATTATTGTTGCTGGGTTAGAGTTTATTAATACAACTTCTATCCCCTCTTTTTTTAAAGTTTCACATGCTTGAGTTCCTGAATAATCAAACTCTGCTGCTTGTCCTATTATAATTGGTCCCGATCCTATTACCAGTGTCTTTTTTATCGATTTATCTAACATTATACGCCTCCTACAAACTCTACTTAAATAACCTCAAAAATTATCCCTCTATTACTTTTAAAAAATCATCAAACAGATATTCTGAATCAGCTGGTCCTGGCCATGCTTCTGGGTGATACTGTACACATAAAATTCTATGCTCTTCACTTCTCATTCCTTCGATAGAGTTATCATTTAAATTTATATGTGTTACTTTCATTGATTCAGGTACTTTATCTACAACATAACCATGATTTTGTGATGTTATAAATATTCTATTTTTTTCTAAATCTTTAACTGGATGATTACATCCTCTATGTCCATACTTTAACTTTGTTGTTGTTCCACCTAGTGCCCAAGCTAATAACTGATGCCCTAAACATATTCCAACAATAGGTAATTTTCCAACTAATTTTTTTATTTCGTTTATTACTCCAGTTAATTCTGCTGGATCTCCTGGTCCATTTGATAAAAATACTGCATCTAAATCATGTGATAATAACTCTTCTGCAGTTACATTCCAAGGAAATACAATTTGATGAACTCCTCTTTTTTCAAATGATCTTAATATATTTCTCTTAACACCGAAATCTATTACTCCTATTCTTTTTCCAGGTCCAGGAATCTCATAAATCTCTTTTGTACTAACTTTTTCTACAGCGTCACTATTATTAAATTTTGCAAAATGCTCGTCTATCTCTTTTTGAGTTAAATCTTTTGAAGTTATTAGAGCTTTCATTGCTCCTTGTTCTCTTATTATTTTAGTTAGATGTCTTGTATCTACACCTTTAAATCCAACTACATTATATTGTCTTAAAAATCCATCTAATGTCATTTCACATCTAAAGTTATTTGGAAGCTTTGCGTCCTCTTTAATTATAAATCCTTTTAACTTTATTCCGCTAGATTCCATATCCTCTAAGTTTATTCCATAGTTTCCAACCATTGGATAAGTCATAACAACAATTTGACCATAATATGATGGATCCGTAAGTAACTCTTGGTACCCTGTCATTCCTGTATTAAATACAAGCTCTCCAACGCTTTCACCTAATTCTCCAAAAATTTTTCCATCAAAACTCATTCCGTTTTCAAGAATTAACTTCCCCTTCATCTAAACCTCCTAAATTTTTTGCATAAAAAAAGGAATATGAAAATCATATTCCTTATCTATATAAATATTAAAATTAAAAACTAATAAATTTAAAAACATAAATAAATTATTAATAAATGAAATAAATAAATTTAAAAACGACAAATAGTTTTTCTTTTTTTTCTTAATTTTTGTGCCATTTTTAAAAACCATATTCCATCCTCCTTTTTTTTGCTCTGAGAAAGAGTATATACTAATTTTAAAAAGTTGTCAATTTTTATTTTTTTACTCTTGATATATTATGGTTTACGTTGTAATATTACTACTGAAAAATCATACACATAAAACGGGAGGTTTTTTATGGATTATAAAATCGTTACCAACAATAATAAAGTTTTCAATTTTTTCAAAGAAACAGATAATGTAGTTTATTTAGAAGGATATAACATTGAGAAAGTTCTGAATTTTATTGAACAAAAATGTTTAGAAGGACATAGATTATTAAGTGATCCTATTTTATATAATTTAGAAAATCTAGATAATCCTTTTAAGTCAATTTTAATAACAGATAAACAAATTGAGGATAATACTCACTCTATTAAAATAATTGTTGGTGTTTTAGATATTATTAAAAAAGTTAATTTTACACCTAAAGAAGCTCAAGATGAAATCTCTTTAGAAGAGTTCAGATTTGTTGATTTAAACTTAATTAGAGATAGTATCACAAAAATTAGTTTACTTTAAATTACGCTATTTTGGATAGGATTAAGCCCTATCCATTTTTTATTTTTTTATATAATTTTAGTCTTTATTATTGTATAATAAAGTAAAACATATTTGGAGGAAATATATCATGGAGCTAATTATTTTAACTGGACTTAGCGGCTCTGGAAAGTCCACTGGTTTAAAAACTTTAGAAGATTTAGGTTTTTTTACAATGGACAATATTCCGTTTCGATTTGCAGGAGTAATTTTAAAAGATTTAAAAAATTCTACTAAAGATAACGGCGTAAAGCGAATTGCTTTAGGTTTAGATATTAGAACAATTATCAACGAAAATGATTTCAATACTTTTTTTAACGAAATTGATAATTTAAATATCGATTATAAAATAATCTTTTTAGAAGCATCTACACAATCTATTTTAAATAGATACAATTTAACTCGAAGAAAACATCCTCTAACAAAAGAAACACTTTTACAAAGTATCGAGGACGAAATTTTTCTTATGGAAGATATTAAAGATAAAGCTAATCTTATTATAGATACTAGCTTTTTAAGCGCTAAAGAACTTTCTAGAAAAATTGAACTTGCTGTAGCATCTTTTTCAAAAAATATTCTTTTAAATATTCATTTACAATCATTTGGTTTTAAACATGGAGTTCCCATTGACGCTGATATGATTTTTGATGTTAGAACTCTTCCAAATCCATATTACTTAGAAGAACTAAGAGAAAAAACTGGATTAAATGATGAGGTTTATGATTATGTTATGAGTTTTGAAACCTCAAGAATTCTTTATGATAAAATTTTAGATTTAATCACTTTTTTAATTCCAGGTTATATAAAGGATGAAAAAAGACACTTAACAATAGGAATTGGCTGTAGTGGTGGAAAACATAGATCTGTTTCATTTGTTAGAAAACTTGAAAAAGATTTAAAAAATATTAGTGAAGTTAACATTTTTTCTATTCATAGAGAAAATGAGAGAGGAAATTGGTAAGATAATATGATGACTATTTTTAATAAAGAGATTCCAGACAATCCTGGAGTTTACTTGATGAAAAATAACTCTAAAGTTATATATGTTGGTAAAGCTAAAAATTTATCTAAAAGGGTTTCCTCTTATTTTAATAGAGATCACCAAGATGAAAAAACTAAAGAGCTTGTCAAACATATTGATGACTTAGATTTTATAATCTGTAATACAGAAATCGACGCTCTAATTTTAGAAAATAATCTGATAAAAAAATATTCTCCCAAATATAATATTAGTTTAAAAGATGAAAAAACTTATCCTTATTTGTTAATTACAAATGAAAATTTTCCTAAAATATCTATCGTTAGAACTACTAAAAAATTGAATCTTAATTTAGGTGATTATTTTGGTCCATATCCTTATGGTGCATGGAATTTAAAAAAAACTCTTTCAAAATTTTATCAAATTAGAGATTGTAATAGAGATATGGAAAGAATTTATCCTCGACCTTGCTTAAAATTTTATATGAAACTTTGCAGTGGTCCTTGTGTAAATAAATCTATCGTCTCTCAATACCAAGAAAATATAAAAGATATAAAAGAAATTTTAAAGGGAAATACTAAAGCTATTTTAGAAAAACTTCAAACTCAAATGACTCATGCTGCTGAAAATATGGAGTTTGAAAAAGCTATTTTTCTTAGGGAACAAAGAAAAGAGATTGAAACAAATATTCAAACTCAAATAAGCGATGCCAATAACTCTATTGACGAAGATATCTTTACATTTAATCTTGAGGATAATAAGATTTTTTTATGTGTTTTAAATATTCGAGATGGAAAAATTTTAGGTAAAAACTTCCATGTAATTAATTTAGAGCATAAATTTTATGATGATATTTTAGAAGAGATTCTTATGATTTATTACTCGAAATTTCCTATTCCCAAAAATATTATTTTCCAAGAAAATTTAGAAAATTTTCAAGATAAAATTAATACCTTATTTCAAAATGTTTTTAATAAAAAACTCTTTTTCTTCTTTCCTAAAATTAAATCTAGAAGAAAAGAGTTATTAGATATGGGATTACTTAATTTAAAAAAAGATACTGATAATTTCTACAATAAAAAATCGATTGTTGAAAAAGGATTAAATGATCTTTATATAAAATTAAAGTTAAAAAGATTTCCATTTAAAATCGAATGTTTTGATATTTCTAATATTCAAGGTAAAGATGCTGTAGCTTCAATGAGTGTCTCTGTAGAAGGACGTAAAGCTAAGAAGTTTTATAGAAAATTCAAAATTACAACTAAAGATACTCCTGACGATTTTCAAATGATGAGAGAAGTTATTGAAAGAAGATATAGTAAACTTCCTATTGATGAATTTCCTGATATTATTTTAATTGATGGTGGTCTTGGGCAGATTAATGCTGTTGGTGAAATTTTAAAAGGAATTGGTAGGGATGGAGTATCTGAACTTCTGAGTATCGCAAAAAAAGAAGAGGAAATTTATAAATATACAGAAAATACACCATATATATTTTCAAAAAGTGATGAAGCATTAAAAATCTTACAAAGAGTTCGAGACGAAGCTCATAGATTTGGGGTTACTTACCATAGATTACTTAGAAACAAAAGAGTTATCTCTAGCGAACTAGATAACATACCTGGAATTGGTCCTAAGAGAAAAGAACTTCTCTTAAAAACTTTTGGATCTGTTAAACAAATAAAAAATGCTACTTTAGGTGAACTTGAAGAAATAATTCCAAAACACCTAGCCTTAAAAATAAAGGAGATGATTTAATATTATGAAAAAAATTATTTTACTTTTTTCTTTAATTACTCTTGTCGGTTGTTCTCAATTCTCTAGTAGAAAAGATCAAAGCCAAAACATTGTATTTCAAAATTCTGTTCCCCAAGGAAAATATAACTTCACAATTATTTCCTTAAACTATCCTCAAAATTATAGCGATAAAATCTCTTTTTACAAAACTTTAGATTCAAATTTATCTAATTTAAATGATGTTCAAATGAATGGAATTAATCTTCTTATTTCAAATGAAATGAATCAAGATTTTTCTTCTCTTTTAAATACCGGATGGTTTGATAAAGAGATTTTAGGTATGAAAGTTGTTGAGGACCTTACAAATGATGATATTAATTATTTAAATAAAATTACTGTTGCAACGCCTGAAAATGCTGGTAATTTACAAAAACTTTTAAACAAACAATATTATTTATTACTACAACTTACTGATAATGAATATATGTATAATTCAGAATTTTTATATACTGAACTTGATAAAAGTCTTCTTATGGAAAGTATCTTGTTAAATAGAAAATCTTTAGTTGATAATTTAAATAAAATTAAAAAGAATTTTATTTATTCTATAAATAGTGATGTAACTAATTCTCCTGTATACTCGTCAACTAATAATATTAACTTGAATAATTTCCCTAATAACCCCGTTATTTTTGAGAAATCAGCTGATAACTCTGGATTTAAAGTTCTTTCTAATAATCTAATTATTTTTGTTGGAAATGGAAAAAATGTCTATTCAACTGAAGATTATGATTTTACATCTAATGTAGTAACTCCTAAATCTTTAGATGAACTAAAAGATATTTCCAAAAATTCCACTGGAGTATCTAGAATTTTAAATTGGAAAAGAAAAGAATGGAGAAAAAATTCAACTAATGAAAATTTAGAACAAAAATTCTCTGCTTGGGAGGAGAATTAATTGATTACATATTTTTCTTTTATTATTTTATTTTTTATATTCTTTTTAATTTTAAAAAAACAAGAGAAAAAAAACTTTGAAGAAACGAGTAAGATTTTAAAAAGTTTTGTTAGTAAAGAATTTTTAAATGATATATCCGAAGATTTAAAAAATGACTATGAAAGAGCTACTACAGCCATTACAAAACAAGATCTAGAATTAGATAACTCTATTGAAGAACTTAGAGAGTACAAAAAAGAACTTGAAGTTACCTATGAATCTCTTTTAACTAAATCTAAACAACTTGAGTATAGTAATCAGGTTCTAGAACAAAGAGTTGCTAGTTTATCTAATATCAACTCACTTTCAAGAACTGTTCTATCTATAATGGAATTAGATAAAATTATCTCTACTATTTTAGATGCTTACTTTGTTCTAACTGGAGCTAAAAGAATCTCCCTTTACCTATGGGAAGGTGGTAAATTAATTAATAAAAGAATTAAAGGAGAAATTTATTTTAAAGGTGAATTAAGTTATCCTGAAGAGATTTTATCTCAATTTACGCGAAAAGATTATAAAAAAATATATAACGAAATGTTAAAAGGATTTTCTATTACACCAGATGAAAAAATAATTGCCTCTCCACTTACAGTAAAGGGAAAAGAACTTGGAGTTATCTTTATAATTGAGGATAAGTCAAAACTTATTAAAAGTGATGAAGAAACTATTTCGGCTCTAACTATTCAAGTTGCTATAGCTATTAATAATGCTCAAATATATTCTGATTTAGTTATTAAAGAAAGAATGTCTCAAGAACTTGAAGTGGCATCAAGAATTCAAAAAAGAATTATTCCTAAGAAAATTAAAAAAGTTTTAGGACTTGATGTAGCAACATTTTTTGAACCAGCTAAAGAAATCGGTGGAGATTACTACGATTATTCACTTTTAGATAGTAATACTTTTAGTATCACTATTGCAGATGTAAGCGGAAAAGGTGTTCCGGCAGCATTCCTTATGGCATTAGGAAGATCTGTTTTAAAAACTTTAGAGCTCCAAGGAGAGCAACCTTCTTGTAATGTACGAAAACTTAATAAACTTATTTATCCTGATATTACAGAAGATATGTTTATTACTATGATGCATAGTAAATACGACTATAATACTAAAACTATTACTTATTCAAATGCTGGTCATAATCCTTTAATTGTGTACAATAGTCTTACTAAAGAGATAGAAACTCATTCTGTTAAAGGGGTGGCAATAGGATTCTTAGATGACTATAGCTATAAACAAGATAAAATCCACCTTAATGTTGGAGACGTTGTTATCTATTATACTGATGGAATTAGTGAAGCTGAAAATAAAGATAAAGAACTATTTGGAATAGAAAGACTTAAAAATGTTTTACTAGAGAGTTCTCATCTTTCTTCAAAAGAGATAAAACAAAATTTACTGTCTGAAATTAATAAATTTCAAAATGGTTGTGAACAGAATGACGATATTACATTTGTTATAATAAAAAGAGAAGAATAAAAAAAGTTGACTACTTTAATATAACATAATATAATTTTATAAGGTTATTTTTTAAATTAACCTTGAATAAATTTAGGGAGGATTCTAAGTGAATAATTATATCTTAGAAATGCAACACATCAGAAAAACTTTCTTAGATGGAAAAGTTATCGCAAACGACGATATTACTTTAAAAATCTTAAAAGGTGAAAAACACGCTATTGTTGGTGAAAATGGAGCAGGAAAATCAACACTTATGAAAATGTTAAACGGTCTTTATACTCCTACTTCTGGTAAAATATTTTATCATGGAGAAGAAGTGCAAATAGATTCACCTAGTAAAGCTGCTGAATTAGGAATTGGTATGGTTTATCAACATTTTATGTTAGTTCCTACTTTAACTGTTGCTGAAAATATGATTTTAGGTGTTGAACCTAAAAAAGGCTTATCTTTAGACATCAATCAAGCTAGACAAGACGTTATTGATGTTTCTAAAAAATATGGACTTGCTATTGATCCTGATGCATTGGTATCAGACTTATCTATCGGTATGCAGCAAAGAGTCGAAATTTTAAAAATACTTTTCAAAGGGGCAAATCTATTGGTATTTGATGAGCCTACTGCTGTTTTAACTCCACAGGAGATTAAAGAGCTTTACAAAATTATGGATAATCTTATTGCTGAAGGAAAAACTATTATCTTTATATCACACAAACTTCAAGAGGTTTTAGATATTTCAGATAACATTACAGTTATTAGAAGAGGTAAAGATATTGCAAATTTCCCTACTAAAGAAGCTACTAAAGAGAAAATTGCAAATGCTATGGTTGGAAGAGCTGTGCTTTTCACTACAGAGAGACCTGAAGTTGAAATCGGTGAAGTTGTTCTTTCTGTGAAAGATGTCAGTGTTAAAGATCATCACAATGTAATAAAAGTTAATAATGCCTCTTTCGAAATAAGAAAAGGAGAGGTTTTAGGAATTGCTGGAGTTGAGGGAAGTGGACAAACTGAACTTGTTGAAGCTCTTACTGGACTTAAAGAGATTTGCTCTGGTGAAATGATCCTTGATAATGTTATCTTAAAAAAGAAAACACCTAGAAAAATATCTCAACTGGGATTGGCTCACATTCCTGAAGATAGGCATAAAAGAGCTGCTGTATCACAATTTAGTGTTATGGAAAACTTTGCTCTTGGTCTTGAAAGAGATGAGTATTCTAAATTTGGACTTTTAAACTTTTCTAAACTAAGAAAAGATGCAGAGATGTTTATGGAAAAATATGATGTTAGACCTAGAAGTGTTGACACTGAATTTGGTAGACTTTCTGGTGGAAATCAACAAAAGATTATAGTTGCTAGAGAGCTTGAAAAGAAAAATAATAATCTTATTATTGCTGGACAACCAACTAGAGGTGTTGATATCGGAGCTATCGAATCAATTCATAAATTAATCTTAAATGAAAAAGTAAAAGGAAAAGCTGTTATGGTTGTTTCCTCTGAATTATCTGAAATTTTGAATCTTTCAGATAAAATAGCAGTTATGTGTGCTGGAAAGATAACGGGAATTCTTTCTAGAGAAGAAGCAAATGAAGAAAAAATTGGAATACTTATGGCGGGGGGTAAACTTGATTAAAAACAAAAAGGTTTTAAATATTCTTGTTCCTATTATAGCAGTTTTATTAGCTTTATTAATTGGTGCAGGTATTATTCTATATATGGGTGAAAATCCTGTAAAAGCTTATTATTACTTATTTACTGGAGCCTTCGACGGACTTACTCCTATTGCAAGAACACTTTTAGAAGCGACTCCTCTTATTTTTACTGGACTTGGAGTTTTAGTTGCATTTAAAGGTGGTATGTTTAACATTGGTGCTCAAGGTCAGATGACTATGGCAGGTCTTACTGCTGCTGCCCTTGGTGGTTTTGTTGCTAATATCTTTATAAGCAATGTTTTTGTTATATTATTAATTGGTGGATTAGCTGGTTTCCTTTGGGCTGCAATTGCTGGTTGGTTAAAAGCTGAACTTGGAGTTCATGAGGTTATATCTACAATCATGCTTAACTATATTGCAGTTAGTTTTGAGCAGTACTGTTTAAACTATCCACTAAAGGCTCCTGGATTTAATCCTCAAACTCCTGCAGTTGCTGAAGCTGCAAGACTAGGAAAATTATTAGATGTTAGAGTTCCTTTAAATTATGGATTTATTCTTGCCTTAGTTGCAGTATTTTTAGTTTGGTTTATTTTAGAAAAAACAGTTTTAGGATATCATATTAAAGCTGTTGGTTTTAATCCTACTGCTGCTGAAAATAATGGAATAAATGTAAAAAAAATCATCATTTTAACTCTTGGTATATCAGGATTCCTTGCTGGTCTTGGTGGTGTTGAAAGAGTTCTTGGTGGTGTTGGTCAATATGCTTATAAGACAGGATTAACTGCTACTTATGGATTTGATGGAATTGCAGTTGCTCTTCTTGGTAAAAATACTCCTATCGGTGCTTTATTGGCTGCTATTTTATTTGCTGCTCTTAGAGTTGGTGGTAGAGCTATGCAATTTAATACAAGTATTCCAAGTCAAATGGTCATAATGATTCAAGCAATTATTATTTTATTAATTGCTGCTGAAAATATGATTAGATCTTGGTTGGAAAAAGGTTCAAAAGGAGGAGCTGAGTAATGGTAAGTATTATTATAAGTTTAATTTTAGCCACAATCAGACAAGCTGCTCCAATTCTTATAACAGCTATTGGTGGTATGTTTTCTGAAGTTTGTGGAGTTGTTAATATTGGTCTTGAGGGAATGATGCTTATTGGTGCTTTCTCTTCAGCTGTTGTTTCTTATTATACAGGAAGTTGGGTTCTAGGAATTTTAGCTGGTGCTATATCTGGTGGATTAATTGCTCTAGTTCATGCTATAATAAGTATTAAATATAGAGGTAATCAAACTGTATCTGGTGTTGCTATCAACCTTTTTGCATCTGGATTCACTATTTTCATGCTAAGAGTTCTATTTGAACAAGCATCTAATAGTCCATCTGCAACTAGAATTCCATTACTATTTGACTTCTCTTTATTAATTTATATTATTTACGGATTAGCTATTTGGTCTGGTTACTTTTTATATAAAACAGTTACTGGTCTTAGAATGAGAGCCGTTGGAGAGTATCCTTTAGCTGCTGATACTGTTGGTATTAGTGTTGCTAAAGTTAGATATTTTGGTGTTGTTATGTCTGGTGTTTTTGCTGGTCTTGGTGGAACATATTTAGCTATTGGAGCTCTTAGTCAGTTTTCAAAAGAGATGTCAGCTGGAAGAGGATTTATTGCTCTTGCTGCTCTTGTTTTTGGAAAGTGGAAACCAAAAGGTGTTCTATTTGCTAGTTTATTATTTGGATTTGCAGATGCAGCTCAAACTGTTATTCAACAATATGTAACATTTATTCCTCCACAGTTCATTCAAATGATTCCATACTTATTAACTCTTCTAGCTCTTGCTGGAGTGGTTGGAAAAGCAGTTGCACCAAGTGCTTCTGGAAAACCTTATGACAAAAATACAATCTAATTAAATTTATGGATGGTGACAATGAGTAAAGAAAAATTTTCAAGCGTAGGTGGACAAGCAGTTATAGAGGGAGTTATGATGAGAAATGCAGATCTTCTTGCTACAGCTGTTAGAAAACCCAATGGTGATATAGTTTATAAAAAAACAAAAATATCGAAAAGTAGAAATAAACTTTCTACTATCCCTTTTATCAGAGGTGCAATAACTCTATTTGACTCTTTAGTATTAGGAGTTAAGGAGCTTACTTTTTCAGCTAATCAAGCTGAAGTGGAAGAAGAGCAATTATCTCAAAAAGAGGCTGTTATGACTACCATTGTTTCTTTAGCTTTGGGAATTGGTCTTTTTATTGTTCTTCCCTCTGTTATAAGTAGTTTTTTATTTAGAGATAATAAAATTCATAGTAATCTTTTAGAAGCTGGTTTAAGACTTTCATTCTTTGTGTTATATATATTTTTAATCTCTTTTTCAAAAGATATTCAAAGAGTTTTTCAATATCATGGTGCTGAACATAAATCAATTTATGCATACGAGCAGCATTTAGAATTAACTCCTGAAAATGCAAAGAAATTTACAACACTACATCCTAGATGTGGTACTAGTTTTTTATTAATTGTTATGTTTATTGCAATTATTGTTTTTACTGGTCTTGATTTTATACTACCTCCTCCAACTAGTTTTGTAACAAAACTTTTTACTAAAGTTATTTTAAGAGTTCTTTTTATGCCTCTAATAGCAGGTATATCTTATGAACTTCAAAGATACACTAGTAATCATTTGGATAACTGGTTAGTTAAATTAATTGCTGCACCTGGAATGGCTCTTCAAAGAATAACAACAAAAGAACCTGATCTTCAGCAATTAGAAGTAGCTATTGTTGCTATTAAGGTAGTTTTAAATGAACCTGTTGAAAATGCTATAGAAGTGTATTAATATTATATATTAAACATTTAAAAACAGTCTAAATTTTTTATTTAGACTGTTTTTTTGTTTATTTCTCTTGATTTAATTATTCAAGAGTAGTATATTTTAGATATAGGTTTTTTATTTTTTTGGGAGGTATTATGAACTATAAATTTAATCAAAATAAAAATTGTGAATTTTTTCCATGTCATAAAATGGAGAATACTGAGAACTTTAACTGCTTATTTTGTTATTGTCCACTTTATATGCTAGGAAATGAGTGCGGAGGTAAGTATAAATATACAGCTGGTGGAATTAAAGATTGTTCTGACTGCATTCTTCCTCATATAAAAGATGTTGGTTACGATCATATACAAAAGAAAATGATGGAAGTCATTGAAATTGTTAGAAACGAACATCTAAAAGAGATTGGAGAAGAGGACAAAATAATCAGCTTAAAATAATTTAATTATCTTTTATTAAGAGGTGATATTTATGAATCCGAATAATTTTACAGAAAACTCGATGCTTGCATTAACTGATGCACAAACTATTGCTCAAACTTATATGCAGCAAAGCATTAAACCCGAAATTTTAGCACTAGCTTTAGTTGCTCATAAAGAGGGATTAATTGTTAGAGTTTTAACAAAAATGGGAGTTAATACAAATTCTTTACAAAATAGTTTAGAAGATCTTTGTAATAAACTTCCAAAAATTCAAGGAGCTACTAATACTTCAATTGGATTAGACTCTAAAACAAATGAAATTTTAATGGAAGCTCAAAAACTTATGCAATTAATGGGAGACTCATATATTAGTGTAGAACATATATTTCTCTCTTTACTTGACAACACTAGTTTTTTAGCAAAATTAGGAATTGACCGTATTCTATTTGAAAAAACTATTTTAGAGATTAGAGGAAATAAAAAAGTTGATTCTCCTAATCCTGAAGTTAAGTATGAAGTTTTAGAAAAGTATGGTCGAGATTTAGTTGAATTAGCTCGTCAAGGTAAAATTGACCCTATTATAGGTCGTGATAGTGAAATTAGAAGAACTATCCAAATTATTTCTAGAAGAACTAAGAACAATCCTGTATTAATTGGTGAACCTGGAGTAGGTAAAACTGCTATTGCTGAAGGTTTCGCACAAAGAATATTAAATGGAGACGTTCCAGATTCTTTAAAAAATAAAAAGGTTTTCTCTTTGGATATGGGTTCACTAATTGCTGGTGCTAAGTTTAGAGGAGAATTTGAAGAGCGTTTAAAAGCTGTTTTAAAAGAAGTAGAAGATTCTAACGGTGAAATTATTCTATTTATAGATGAAATACATACAATCGTTGGAGCTGGAAAATCTGATGGTGCTATGGATGCCGGTAACTTATTAAAACCTATGTTAGCAAGAGGAGAAATAAAAGTTATTGGAGCAACAACATTAGATGAATATAGAAAATATATTGAAAAAGATCCAGCTTTAGAGAGACGTTTTCAAGTAGTTATGGTTAATGAACCAACTGTTGAAGACACAATCTCTATTTTAAGAGGTATCAAGGAGAAATTTGAAGTTTACCATGGTATAAGAATAACTGACGGTGCTATTGTTGAGGCCGCCGTTCTTAGTCACAGATATATTCCTGATAGACAATTACCTGATAAAGCAATTGACCTTATAGATGAAGCTGCAGCTATGATTAGAACTGAGATGGACTCTATGCCAGAAGAGTTAGACCAATTAACAAGAAAAGTTATGCAATTAGAAATTGAAAAAGAAGCTCTAAAAAAAGAAACTGATCCATATTCTAAGGAAAGACTAGAAATTTTAGAAAAAGAACTTTCTAGTTTAACAGAACAGAAATCACTTTTAAAAGCACAATGGGAAAATGAAAAACAAGATTTAAATAAAGTTAAAGATATTAAAGCTGAAATTGAAAAAGTTAAGCTTGAAATTTTAGAAGCTGAAAGAAAATACGATTTAAATAGATTAGCTGAATTGAAATATGGTAAATTAGCTACTCTTGAAAAAGAACTTGTACAAGAGCAAGAACGTCTTGAAGAAGTTCCAATTAATAGACTTGTTAAACAAGAAGTTGGAGTTGAAGAAATTTCAGAGGTTATATCTAAATGGACAGGTATTCCACTTTCTAAACTTATGGAAAGTGAAAAGGAGAAACTTTTAAAATTAGAAGATAACTTAAATGCTAGAGTTATTGGACAAGAAGAAGCTGTTAAAGCCGTATCTGAGACTATTTTAAGAGCTCGTGCTGGTCTTAAAGACCCAAATAGACCAATTGGATCTTTTGTATTCTTAGGACCTACTGGTGTTGGTAAAACTTACTTAGCTAAATCTCTAGCTTACTTCCTATTTGATGACGAAGAAAATGTAATAAGAATAGATATGAGTGAATATATGGATAAGTTCTCGGTTACTAGATTAATTGGTGCCCCTCCAGGATATGTTGGTTATGAAGAGGGTGGACAGTTAACTGAAGCCGTTAGAAGAAAACCATACTCTGTTATTCTTTTTGATGAAATTGAAAAAGCTCATCCTGATACTTTCAATATACTTTTACAGGTTTTAGATGATGGTAGATTAACTGATGGGCAAGGAAAAGTTGTTGACTTTAAAAATACTTTAATTATTATGACATCTAATATTGGAAGTCATTTAATTTTAGAAGACCCTAGTTTAAAAGAGGAAACTAGATTTAATATTAATCAAATGCTTCTTTCTAATTTTAGACCTGAATTTTTAAATAGAATAGATGAAACTATAATATTTAGAGGTCTTGGACTTAAAGAGATTAAAAACATTGTTCGTCAACTTTTAAAAGCTTTAGAAAATAAATTAAAAGATAGAAAAATCAACTTTAAAATTACTGATAATGCTGCTGAATTTTTAGCTAAAACTGCATATGATCCTCAATTTGGTGCTAGACCATTAAGAAGATATATTCAAAAATATATTGAAACTGAAATAGCTAAAATCATCTTAAAAGGAGATGTTAAAGAGAGAGAAACTGTTGAAGTTGATTATAAAGATGAAGAGCTTATCTTTAATATTATTCATTAAGAAAAATGGACTTCGGTCCATTTTTTTTGTTGACATTTTATAAAAAAAATGGTATTATTATATAGCTTGGCAACGATAGCTACGGAGGTACACCCAGTAACATTTCGAACCTGGAAGTTAAGCCCATAAACGCTGAAAGTACTTGGGGGGCAGCCCCCTGGGAGGATAGGTAGTTGCCAAGCTTTTTTATTGGCTGATTAAATAAAAAACTAAAAATATCTTAGTGTAAAAAAAGGGACTTTTTAAAGTCCCTTTTTTATCTATCTTCTATGATATCTTGGAATAATCTCTTCCTCTTCATCAAATCTTGGATTTGTTATATTATTTGATAACTCTTTATAATCTAACTCATATGATTTATTTTTTGGAATTGAACAATATATTTTATCTCCAGGATTAATTATTTGTCCCTCTTGTATATGTACAGCCCCACTAATAAAATCTAGAACTCTCTGAGATTTCTCAGAATCTAAATCACATAAATTTATATGAACTATCTTTTCAGATTTTATATGCTCTACACATTTTAAACAATCCTCAAATCTAGTGGGTTTTAAAAAAATTATATCAAAATCTGCCATTTACACACCCTCCTTTTTTATAAAATTATACACTATTTATAAATTTTCTACTACTTTTTTTATAATTTCCTCTGATGAAAGTTCAGTTGTGAAGCCTGCTGCCTTTATATGGCCTCCACCACCAAAAATTCCTGCTATTTTATTAACATCTATATTATGCTTGCTTCTTAAACTACCTTTTATTTTTCCGCTTTCTTCCTCTCTTAGGAAAAGAGAAACTTCGCTTCCACTATAGTTAATTAACTCTTCTACAATTCCTTCTGTATCATCTTTTATAGCATTTAAATTCTTTAATGCTTCAAAAGATAAATAGAAATACATTAATTTTTTTTCCTCTACAAATACCATTTCGCTTAATGCTTTCCCTAAAACTTTCATTCTTTCATAAGATTTTGTTTTAAAAAAATCATTTACAATTTTATTATTATTTACACCTATTCTCATTAATTCAGAAGCTACTAAAAATGTTTTGTCTGTTACATTACTATGAGCAAAATTTCCTGTATCATTTACCAACCCTAAATAAATTGCTTCACCCATCTCTAAAGTAATTTCTATATCCAAATCTTTTAAAATTGAGTACATAATCTCCGAAGTTGAAGAGATATCTTTTACTATATTAATATCTCCATATTTTGGATTACTTATATGATGATCTATATTTATCTTAAATATATCCCCTATTAATTTTGCAACTTTTCCTACTCTTTCTATTGTAGCAGAATCAACAAAAATAGCTAAATCATAATTTGGATTTATAACATCCTCTATTTTTTTTATTCTATCACATCCTTTTAAAAAGGCGATATTTTTTGGAACATCATCTTGTAAAACAAAATCTATTCTTTTTTCTGGATATTTTTTTTCAAGTCCTAATAAAAGAGCTAATCCAGCTCCTACTGTATCTCCATCTGGATTTACGTGCCCTACAATAATTATATTATTGCTCTGGTCTATCTTTTCCTTTATTTCTTTCATTATTTTTCCTTTCTATTTTTTAAAGTACTATCTATATCGAAAGTATAACCTCTTCCTAGTACCTCATGGACGTCTGAAACAACAACAAAAGCCTCTTTATCAACCTCTGTTATAAGCTCTTTTAATAAAAAAATCTCTCTATTTCTAAGAACTGTTGTTACCACATCTCTTCTACTTTTTGAATATAATGCTTCTGCTTGGTAATAATTTCCTGTTTTTCCTAAGTCTTCAACAATTATTTTTCGTACTTTTTCAACTTCAGAAGTTACTATATATGCCATTTTAGCATTCCCTAAACCATTTATTAACTTATTTATAACTATCCCTGTTGCATATAAATTTATTAGGGCATATAATGCTTTTTCTGCACCAAAAATATATGCAGCTAATAAAACTACTGTTGAATCTATCAGTATCAATGCTTGACCTATGGGAATTCTAAAAAATTTATTTAAAATTCCTGAAATTATATCGCTACCACCTGTTGTTCCACCATTTTTTATAACAGTTCCTAACCCTATTCCCATTAAAAGTCCTCCGTATAGAGTTCCTAAAAAAATATTACTAGGATTTGTAAAGTCTATAACCTTATCTATTTCAGGTACAACCTTTTTTATCAATTCAACATTTAAAGATAAAAATGAAATTCCAGCTAAAGTTTTAGCTCCATATGATCTTCCAAAAATTTTAACTCCTATTATGAATAATGGTATATTTATAATAAATATCAACGTTCCAACAGGTATTCCTGTTACATAATTTATTAAGATTGAAAGACCTGTTGCTCCACCAGGTGCTAAATTAGATGGTACTAAAAATGCATTTATGGCTATTGAAGCAATTAATGTCCCTATATAGATGTAGATATACTCTCTCAAAATCTTAAGTTTATTTCTTTTCAATTTAAATCCCCCGATTCTTAATCATTATAATTTTTATTTTTTAATTCTTTCAAGTAAACTTCTTCCGAATTATATCCCATTCTCTTGGCCATAAGATTCATTACAGCAATCTCTACCATAGCTGCTGCATTTCTACCAGAAGATATATATAATTTTATTTTAGGAATCTCATTTCCTAATAAAACTTCTGTTGACTCTTGATAATCCATAGCAGTTAAATAATCTTCACTTTTTAACTCTTGAAGTTCAATTATCATATCAAGTCTCTTACTAATTCTAACCGCTCCTACACCATATAATGCTTTAACATCAATAATTCCCAATCCACGTATCTCCATGAAATATGGTAATTTTGATGCTCGTCCTGTTATGTCACCTATTACCCCTTTTTCAAATCGAACTGAATCATCAGCTATCAATCTATGTCCTCTGTGAATAAGCTCCAAGGCTGTTTCACTTTTTCCAATTCCACTTTTTCCTGTTAAAAGAACTCCAAATCCATATAATTCTACAAAAACTCCATGTACAGAAGTAGATGGTGCAAAATAATTTTCTAAATAAGCACTAAAAGTAGCCACAACATGACTCGGTCTATCTAATTTTGTTTCCAATAATATAATTTTCTTTTCAATAATTTTATTTAAAAAGTAATCTGGGATATTTTTAACTCCAGAGATTATGATTGCTGGAAAATCTTCATCTAAATATTTCTCTAAATTCTTCTCTTTGTCTTTCGGTGATATACTATCTAAATATTTAAATTCAGTTTCAGTGAACAACTGTAATCCTTTATATCCTTCCTCTTCATACATATCAAAATAACCTGTAAGGGCTAATGATGGTCTATAAACTCCTGTTGTTGTAATATATCTATTATCTAAAAACTCTTCTCCATTTAAAACATTTAAATTAAATCTAGATTTTATATATCTAACTGGCATACTTGTTTTATCATTCACAACTAAACCTCTCTTTTTATTTTCTCTGTTTTCTTCAATTAATTTTTTAGACTCTTTCCAAAAATACTCTGCTGAATTTACTCCTGTTTTCTTTAGTCTGTAGTTTATAGCTGCCGTTTCAATTATAATAGCTAAATTTCTACCTTTTCTTACTGGTAATGTTACTTTAGGTATCTTAAATCCTAGATATTCCTCATATACTTCATCTAATCCCAATCTATCATAGAATTTTTTTTCATCCCATTTCTCAAGTTCGACTAATAAAGTTATTTTTTTTCTTTTTCTTGTACTCTTTATTCCAAAGTGTGTTGTAACATCTATATCATTCCCATCTTTTCCAAAAAGATAAAAATGACTATCACCACTTTCTTTATCTGCTGTATTAGATCCTAATATAAATCTATTAGCTATATTTTGAACTTTTAATCTAGTATCTGTTATAAATTTATGGCCCCTTTCTAAAAGCTCCACTGTTGCACCAAGCCTTGCATCTTCATAACCTTTTAATAATATTCCAACTCCATATATATCAAGCAATATACAGTTATCGATTATTATCTCTTCAGCTAATACTTTTTGCAAATAAAATTTAGCATTTCTAATAAATTCAATAGTTTTATTATTTGATTTTAATACAGGTTTTCTATATTTTTTAGCTATCTCTACAATTTCATCTACTATATTATTTTCCACAGTTACAATTAATGTTGGAAAAGGATA
This sequence comes from Cetobacterium somerae ATCC BAA-474, assembly GCF_000479045.1. Taxonomy (NCBI): domain Bacteria; kingdom Fusobacteriati; phylum Fusobacteriota; class Fusobacteriia; order Fusobacteriales; family Fusobacteriaceae; genus Cetobacterium; species Cetobacterium somerae. The sequence goes on along the minus strand of NZ_KI518140.1, from coordinate 9,125 downwards.
ACTTAAATATTTTTCAAGAATCTCTTTTCTTTTAGTTCTTTCCATTCGCTCTAAATATCCAATCTCTTTTCTACCTAAAACATTTATATTACTTTGTAACTCTTCTCCCTCCGAAAAGAAACCACTTAATTCGTATCCTACTCTATAAACACTTTGAGTTTTTATCTCTTTTTCCATATTTACATCTATTAATGGAATCAACCCTAAAACATTAGCTAAATCTTTAACTTTTGGAAATTTTCTTACCCTAATTCTTTCCATTTTAAGCTCCTCTAGTTATTTTTATAGAAATCATTACTTCTTTCTTTATATGTCCCATCGATTTTTTCTAAAAACATGTTTTTGTGTTGCTCTCTTTTTATATATTCATTCCTTAAAATAATTATGTGTTCGTATAAAAAATATCCAATCACTAAAACTATTACGAATGTAAAAATTTTAAAAAAAATTCTACTCTTCATTATTTTAATACTTCCTCTTTAAATTTACTCAATAAATAAAATGAACCACAAAGTAAAATAACTTTCTTATTGTCTATTTTAGCTAAATTAAATGCTTCATTTATATCCTCTTTATAATCTTTATCTATTTTATTAGATTTTTCAAATAATTCTAAAGCACTTTGCCCTCTAGAATTTTCAGCTAATGAGGTAAAAATAATTTTACTTACACTATTTTCTAAAATTTCTAGAATTTTTTTAGAGTCCTTATCCTTTAGTATTGATACTATTGCTACAATTTCATTCTTCTTAAATCCTACTTTTAAAGTATCACAAAGTGTTTTCATTCCATCTTCATTATGAGCTCCATCTAATATAAGAACATTTTTATCAGTAGATATTATTTCAAATCTGCACTGCCATTTAACTTTTTCTACTCCTTTTTGTATTACCTCTGGTTTTATACCTAACTCATTTAAAACTTCATAGGCACACAAAAAGTTTTTATATTGGTAATCTCCAAATAATGAAAATTTATATGAAATACCATCCACTTCAATAACTGTTTTATATTTCATAAAATCTAAAACATATTTAGAGTCTTTATATTTTTCAATTACATTTACATACGTTTTAGCTTTTTCTTCAATTCCTTTTAAAAATTCTAAATCAGAACTTCCTACAATAACTTTAGAATTTTTCTTTATTATTCCAGCTTTTTCACAAGCTATTTCATATATATTTTTTCCTAAAAAATCAGTATGATCTAGACTAACATTTGTAATTACACAAATATCGCTTTCAATAATATTAGTAGCATCAAATCTTCCACCCATACCAACTTCTATTACTGCATACTCCACTTTTTTATCAGAAAAATACTTAAACATCATAGCCGTTGTAACTTCAAAAAATGTTGGAGTTAATCTTAACTCTTTAATTACTGATTTTACATAGGCATAATAATATGCGATATCTTCATCGCTTATTTCAATACCATTAACCGATATTCTTTCGTTAAATTTTAAAATATGGGGGGATGTATATTTCCCAACTTTTCTTCCATCTTCTATTAAAACCTGCTCTATTGTTGTTGATGTTGAGCCTTTTCCATTTGTTCCTGCCACATGAATAGTTTTATAATCTTTTTGAGGATTTCCCATAGCTTCGCAAATATCTTCAATATTTTTCAAACCTAGTTTTATTCCATGCAGTGAATAGGAATATAACTCGTTCAATAGTTTTTCAATATCCATACATTTCCCCCTTGATATACAATTTATATTAGTTCCAACATTCCTTCTATTATTATTTTTGAATTTTGTGCTGCTAATTTTACAAATTCATCAAAATTCATATTTGCATCGTGATTAGCTTTATCTGATATTGATCTTATTATTACAAAAGGTTTGTTTAAAACATAACATACATGAGCTACTGAAGCTCCTTCCATCTCTGTACACTCACCTACAAATGTATCTCTTAACCATTTTATTTTATCATTTGATGCTACAAACTCATCTCCACTTACAATTGTTCCTGTAAATACTCTTTCTTTTCCAAAATTCTTTTCAGCAACTTTTTTAGCTAACTCTATTAACTCTTTATCAGCTTTAAATTTAGAGTTCTCCATTCTAGGTATTACTCCATAATCATATCCAAATGCTGTACAGTTAAAATCATGCTCTATTAAATCTGTTGATACAACTATATCTCCAATATTTATATCTGGATTCAAGCCTCCAGCTACACCAGTAAATAAAACTTTATCAACTTTAAACTCCTGTATTAATAGTGTTGAACATATTGCTGCATTTACTTTTCCAATTCCACACTCAACCAATACAATCTCTTTTCCTAATAAAGTTCCTCTATAAAACTTATATCCTCCTAGCTCTCTAGTTTCATTTAAAACCATGGCCTCTTTTAATTGAATTACCTCTTCATTCATTGCACCAATTATACCTAATAACATTTTTCCTCCTAGCCTTTTATATTCTCATTTTTTATTTTTTTATAAAGTTTCCATCTATCATGGAACCACATCCATTGATTTGGATGATTTTTTATTATATTCTCTATTAAATTCATCATAAGTTGAGTATTAACTTTTACATCATTTTTAAATGAATTTGTTCTAACTAATTCTAACTCTTTTGTAAAATATGTTGTACAAGTATTATCCTCATGCATTACATTATAACCTATAACTATTGGTAAATTATGTTTTAATGCTATATTTATAGCTCCTGTTGGTGAAACAGTTTCTTCTCCAAAAAAATTAACTGTTGCTCCCTTATCTCTGTGATCTGAAAATAATGCAATTACATTTTTTTCTTCTATTTGCTCTAATAAATCTCTAGAAGTTTGCTTAGATTTTTTTAATAATACTACATTTAACTTTCTTCTTGCTTCTGTTATAAAATTATCTATATATGGATTTCTTTGAGCTTTTGCTACAGTTACACTTTTGTATTTCTCACCAGCTTTTAAACTAGCTTCCATATTTCCCATATGTATAAGAGCAACAACAATTCCATTTCCATTCTCTTTTACCGAAGATACTCGATCAAAATCCTCTAACTCTACATTTGTTTTTAAGTAATCTTCAAACCATAATGTTGAAATAAAAGCTTTTGCCATTATTTTATATGACTCTTTTGCTATTTTTTTTCTTTCTTCATACGTTTTATCTGGAAAAGCCAGCTTTAAATTTGCCAAGGCTATTAATCTTCTCTTTTTTATAAGATAATAACCTATAATTCCTAATTTCTCAGCAAATTTAAACCTTGTTTTTTCTGGAAATAGAAGTAAAATATAACGAAAAATTTTAAATATTAAATACTGAATTTTATACATTTTTTTATCACCTATCTCTATTAATTTAACAAATTTATTATATCATAGAATAGAAAGTTATGCTATTTTTATAAGAAAGGGTGAGCTTTCGCTCACCCTTCATTAAAATACTATAACCATTACATTTTCATCTGGTCTTTGTTCATTAGATTTTCTATTAACTTTTCCATTTGTTACCCAGTCAAAAAGAAACTTAATATGAGATTCCATATTTCTAATACACTTTCTAGTTCCTTCAACTGTTCCTAATGTTCCGTCTTTTTCTCTCAAGAAAAAGTCTCTATTTATATTTTCTTCAAAGTTAATTGGCGTTCCATGAATATATCCTCCACCTGAAAAACGTATTGCATATTTTGCCATTCCAGCTGCATTATTATACTCATCTCTGTACCCCATTTCATACTTTAACACTGGAACTATAAAATATCCTCTAGGAGTTTCAAATCCTAAAGTACTCTCCATACCAGTTTTATTTAATGTATAAGAAATTAACTCCCACTGACCTTCAGAATTCTTTTGGAAAATACCTTGATTTTCATTTTCTAAATCTATTACAATAGCTTTTCTAAAGTTTGCATTAACTGCAGGGTATCTTGTGATAGCATTTTTACTTACTTTCAATGGTTTTTCTGCAATTGAAAGAGTATTTACATAAACATCATTACCACTTGTAGATTCAATTGACATTAATGATCTATCTGGTATAAATATTGTTTCACCATTATAGCTCGCTCTAGCATTCTGATCTGCTGAAACTCCATACTTATCTTTAATTCTACTCATATTCTGGTTACTAGGATTTGGAACATATGTATTTATTGATACTAGTTCTTTTCCCTTTGCCGCTTCTGATTGTAAGAATTGAGATAATTTATGCACTTTATTGTTCATCTCTTCAAATTTAAATCTTCTCAATGTTACTAACATTGCCGAGATATAACCTTCAACTCTATTTCCATTCTTATCTTTTAGTTCTACTTTATACCATTCATTTTTATTTGATTCAACTTTCTCTAAAACCTTTAATTTTGTATTAAATGGAAATCTTACAATCTCTTTAGAATATATTGATGAATCTTGTCTAATGGGTGCATCTACACTTTTTATAAAAACATAGTTTAAATACTCTGGCTCAGCCTCATTATTCATTATATTTACGTGAACACTCATTGGTATTACATTTTCATACTTCTCTTTTAACGTTTTAGTAACAGCATGAAGTGGTTGTGATAAAAAAGTAAGTCCTAAAATCATAATCCCTAAAGAGATTAATTTGCTTTTTTTCATTATAACCCACCTATTTTAATTTTGATTCCATTAGTTCTGTAACTATCTTAGGATTTGCTTTTCCTTTTGATAATTTCATAACTTGTCCAATTAATCCTTTTAAAACTCTTGGTTTTCTACCTTCATCAGAGTTTTTAAAGTCTTCTACCATCTTAGGATTTTCATTTAATACTTGATCTACTATTCCTTCAATCTCTCCTAAGTCAACAACCTGTATCATCCCTTCTTCTTTTACTATAACTTCTGGATCTCTATCATCATTTAATTTTATAGTAAATAGCTCTTTAGCTATTTTAGAAGAGATAATCTCTTTTTGAATAAGATTTATTATTTTTCCTAAATCTTCAGAATTTATTTTAGATTCTTCTATAGATCTTCCACTCTCTTTTAACTCTCTTAAAACTTCTGTCATTATCCAGTTTGATGAAAGTTTAGCATTATCAGTAACTTTTACCACTCTTTCAAAATAGTCAGCTAACTCAATCTCATCTGTTAATATATTTGCATCATATTCTGGCAATGCATAAGTTTCAATAAATCTTTTTAATTTTGCCGATTTTGATTCAGGCATTAATCCTTTTACTCTTTCAATTTCTTCATCTTTTATAACAAGCTTTGGAAGATCTGGTTCAGCAAAGTATCTATAGTCCATTGCATCCTCTTTGCTTCTCATTATTCTTGTTACTTGAGCATCATCATCCCAAAGTCTAGTTTCTTGATCAATAGTTCCACCGTTTTCGATAGCCTCAATCTGTCTTCCTATCTCATAGTCAATAGCTCTTGCAACTGCTTTAAATGAGTTTAAGTTTTTTACTTCAACTCTTGTACCAAAAACTTTACTTCCTTTTTCCATAACAGATATATTTGCATCACATCTTAGAGATCCTAATTCCATTGATACATCACTTATTCCAGTATATTTTATTGTACTTTTTAAAAGGTTTAAATACTCATAAGCCTCTTCAGAGCTTCTTAAATCTGGTTCAGATATTATTTCTAAAAGAGGCATTGATGCTCTATTGAAGTTTATTAATGATTCAGACCCTGCATGTATAGATTTTCCTGCATCCTCTTCTATTTGTATTCTAGTAATTCCAACAGTGAACTCTCTACCTGAATTTAACTTTACATCTAAAAATCCTTTTTCACAATATGGTTTTTCAAATTGAGTAATCTGATAATTTTTAGGAGTATCTGGGTAGAAATAATTTTTTCTATCAAATCCACTTACATTATTGATTTTACAATTTAAAGCTAATGCCGCTTTTACAGCACATTCAACTACTTTTTTATTTAACTTTGGTAACGCTCCTGGATGTCCTAAACATATTGGACATGTATGCGTATTTGTTGGTGAATTATCATAGTCTGCACTACATCCACACCAAACTTTTGTTCCTGTTTTTAATTGAAGGTGTACTTCAAGTCCTATTACCGATTCCCACTGTCTCGCCATTACACTCTCTCCTTTATCGCTTTTTCAAAAGCATCTCCTGCTTTTAAGATATCTTTTTCTCCAAATGCTTTTCCTAATAATTGTATTCCAACTGGTAATCCTTCAGTCATTCCTGCTGGTATTGAAATTCCTGGTATTCCTGCTAGGTTTGCTGGTATCGTAAAGATATCCTCTAAGTATAACTCTACTGGAGTCTTTTTTGCATCCAATCTAAAAGCAGGTCCTGGTGTTACTGGAGTGAATATAATATCAACCTTTTCAAAAGCTTTATCAAAGTCATTTTTTATTAATCTTCTAACTTTTTGAGCCTTCTTAAAATATGCATCAAAGAATCCTGCACTTAAAACATATGTTCCTATCATAATTCTTCTTTTTACTTCATCTCCAAATCCTTCACTTCTAGATTTTGTATATAACTCATCTATATTTGAAGCATTTTTTGTTCTATGTCCATATCTAACACCATCGAATCTAGCTAAATTTGAACTAGCTTCTGCTGGAGCTAATACATAGTATGTCGGAGCTGCATATTTTGTATGCGGTAATGATATTTCTACTATCTCTGCACCTAAAGATTTAAAAGTTTCTAAAGCTTCATCTACAACCTTTTTTACTCCTGGATTTAGTCCCTCTATGAAGTATTCTTTCGGCACACCAATCTTCATTCCTTTTATATCTCCAGTTAAATAATCTAAATAATTTGGAACTTCTACTTCTTCAACTGTAGAATCATAATCATCTACTCCTGCTAACGTATTTAAAGCTAAAGCTACATCTTTAACTGTTTTAGCAAATGGACCAATCTGATCTAGAGATGAGGCAAATGCCATAAGACCATATCTAGAAATTCTTCCATAAGTTGGTTTTAATCCAACTACTCCACAAAATGATGCTGGTTGTCTAATACTTCCACCTGTATCTGACCCTAGAGATATATAACATTGGTTTGAAGCAACTGATGTAGCTCCTCCTCCACTACTCCCTCCAGGAACTCTATCTAAATCCCAAGGGTTTTTAGTTGTTTTTTCATAAGCAGATGTTGTTGTTGTTGAACCCATAGCGAATTCGTCCATGTTTGTTTTTCCTATTATTATTGCATCTGCATCTTTTAATTTTTTTACAACTGTAGCGTCATATATTCCTTCATATCCTTCTAATATCTTAGAAGCTGATTGTGATGGTTCTCCAATTGATACCATGTTATCTTTTATGGCTACTGGAATTCCTGCTAAAGCTCCTACAGTTTCTCCATTTTGTATTTTATAATCAACGGCTTTTGCTTCTTCTATCGCTTTTTCTTTTCTAAGAGATACAAAACTTCCAATCTCACCATCAGTTTCTTCTATTCTATCAAAAATAGCTTTAACAACCTCTTCAGATGTTAATTCTCTATTTAATATTTTTTCTTTTATTTCAAAAGCTGTTAACTCGTATATCTTTTTCACAGAAAAATCCTCCTTTAAAATTTATTCTCCAACTACCTTAGGTACTATTAGTGCTCCATCCTCTGAAGCAGGTGCATTTTTCATAGCTTCCTGAACAGTTAAAGACTCTCTTATTATATCTTCTCTTAACTTAACTCCAGTTTCATGAATTTGTACTAATGGTTCAACCTCATCAGTATTTATTTCACCTAAAACATCTATATACTCTAATATATTATTTAGGTCTGCTTGGAATCTTATAATTTCCTCTTCATTAAATTCTAATCTCGCTAATTTAGCTACGTTTAGAACCTCTTCTCTTGTTAAAGACATCTATCTTCCTCCTATATTCTATAATGATTTTAAATACTTTATCTCTTGCGATGTTAGTTTTCTATATTTTCCTAACTCTAAATTCCCTAAATTTATCTTTCCAATAGCTTCTCTTCTTAAATATACTACTGGATGTTTTACTGCATCAAACATTCTTCTAACTTGACGATTTTTACCCTCTCTAATAGCTATTATAACTTCACTTCTACCTTGAGCTCTCTTTAATATCTTTGTCTTAGCAGGTAATGTTTGTCCGTCTTCTAAGTTTATACCTTTTGCTAATTTTGAAAGATCTTTATCTCTTATTTCACCTTTTACAATTGCAAAATATTCCTTATAAACTTCTCCTTTTGGATGTATAACTTTATTGAAGATATCTCCATCATTTGTCAAAATTATAGCTCCTTCTGTGTCAGCATCTAATCTTCCTATTGGATACAATCTTTCTTTAGTATCTATTAAATCTGTAACTGTCTTTCTTCCTCTATCATCTTTTGAAGCACTTAAAACACCTTTAGGTTTATTTAGTAAGAAATAAACTTTATTTTCTGATTTTGGTTTTTCAAATAACTGTCCCTTTATATAAATTTTATCTTTATCCGTAACTTTTTGTCCTGGTGTTACATCATTTCCATTAACTTTTATATCACCATTTTCAACAAGCTTATCTATCTCTCTTCTTGACGCATAACCACTCTGGGCTAAGTATTTATTTATTCTCATTGGTTCCATTTAATTTCTCCTTCATATCTTCATATTGTGGTAGTTCTTCTACCGATGAAATTCCTAGGTAACCTAAAAACTTATCTGTTATTTCATATAAATTTGGTCTTCCTATAGTTTCTCTTTTCCCACAAATTCTTATAAATTTTCTTTCTTCTAAAGTTTGAACTACTCTATCTGTGGAAACACCTCTTACTGCTTCTATTTCACTCTTAGTTATAGGCTGACGATAAGCTATTATTGATAATGTTTCTAAGGCAGCATTTGATAATTTTTTAGGTTTTACATCTTGTTTAAAATATAGATTTACTATTTCTCCGCATCTTGGATTTGTTATTAAATAAACAATTTCTTGATCTATTTCAATATTTATTCCTGTATTAAATCGCTCTTTTTTTAACTCTTCTAAAATTTGTAGAATTTTTTCTATAGATACTGAAAAAAATTTACTTAAATCTCTTATTTTTATTTCGTCTCCACCTAATAAAAGTATTGACTCTATCTGTTCCTTTATACCAATTATTTCTTCTTTAATCATATTAATCCCCTATATTGAATATTTATCAAATATAAATATACCTCTTCTAAGTCTAATTCATTATA
>NZ_KI518139.1:2043-21664 GCF_000479045.1 Cetobacterium somerae ATCC BAA-474 | reverse complement strand
AATAGATACAGAATAGTGATATTTTCCCTCTAGAATAGTATCTATAAATTCATTTAAAAGCTCAATATTTTTCTCATGAGACAGTTCATTAGGAAGAGATATTCTAATCTCTTTATACACTGTGCCATTAATTCTTTCATTGTCATCAGCAGCTACCCAAAATTCTTTAGGAGATTTGCACCAATTAGGCAAATTGTGATTAGTGTATTTAATCTCAGTTTCTTTATTAGCGTATTTATTTTGTCCTAAAATATAGTCAATATGTGGCCCACCTTTTCCAACTCTACCATAAGATATATTCAAATGATAATTTGCCATGATTTCACCTCCTCTAAAGTCGAAGACACCTGAAAGGTCAGAAAACCTCTTCAAATACGCAGTTTCTAGCAATTTGCCAGAGCAAATGTTAGAAACTATTAAGCGTGCACTTTGGTGACTTCTATTTGGTAGTTATACTATGCGAATGATCTATTTCTTTATTTTTTTCTATTTTTTCTTTGATTTTTATTTTTTTAAAAAAGGAAATGCTCTATATTTGGAATAAAAAGCAAAAACTAATAAATTTTTAAAAGGAGAGAATTAATGCGGTATAGAAATAAACTTACTTTACTATTTTGTTTAATGTTTTCAACTATTTTCTCAAAGGACGAACTTTTAGAAACATATATTTTAAAAAATATCTCTAACTTAGAGAATGCTCAATTTATCTATGAAGATATTATTCGATTTTCAAGTAAATATGAGATTGATCCAGCGCTAGTAGTTTCTATTATAAAAGTTGAAAGTAACTTTAATCATAATGCTATATCAGAAAAAGGAGCAATTGGTTTAATGCAACTTATGCCTGAAACAGCTGAAGAACTTCAAGTAGATCCGTTTAATGTTTCGTCAAATATTGAAGCTGGAATTAGATATTTTTCAAGATGTTTAAAATTAAATAATAACGATATAGCTTTAGCTTTAGCAAGTTATAATGCGGGGCATAGCAGTGTTCAAAAATATGAAAGTATTCCACCTTTTACAGAGACAGATAACTATATCTCAGAAGTTTTAAAAATATATACTGGAAGTTTTAATAAAAAATATATTTTTAATCCAGTTTCTTTTCAAGAGAGTACTTTTAAATTTGGAGAAAAAGATGAAAATAGATGAATTAAATGAAAAACTTCAAAAAAGTAGGGAAAAGCTTCAAGAATTAGAAAGAGATAAAAAAATATATATGTCTAATGAAAGCAGAGAGAAAAGAAGAAAAAGAGCTCGGAATCTTATAATGTTAGGAGCTTTATTTGAAATTGAAAGTTTGGATAAAGAAAGTGGTGAAGCATTACTTGGGTTTTTACATGAAAATAAAGAGGTATTTTTTAAAAATAGAGATAAGTATTTTGAAAAAGGAAAAGAGATTTTAGAAAAAAGAAAAAATTTAAAAAATCAAGAAAATAACGAAATTGGAAAAGAAGAGATTAAAGAGTTATTAGAACTAGTTAATATATTTAAATCTAAAAATCAAGATTTAGGAGTTTATATACAGGAAAGATTTAAAAAAAAGTTATTTCAAGATTTAACAATAAGTCAATTTGAAATAATAAAAGATTATATAAAAAACCTCTAGAGATAGAGGTTTTTTATATGATTATAGTTTTTAATTATTTTTTTATTTTAATTATCCCAAGTCGTAGAAGTTCTGCCTTATTTAAATCAAAAAATCTTTCAGAATAAAGGTCATATTGAAAAGTTTGTTCGTAATGCTTTCGATCTCCAAATTGCTTGGAATGAAAGAGTTTATGATTAGTTTTAAATGTGATTCCTAAAGATAAAGCTTCTAAAAATTTTAATTCATTAACTTCGTAATTTAAGAGGTGTTTATTTTTTTCTTTCATGTAATGACTCCTTAAAAAAATTTTATTTTTAGAACTCAAACTTATCAGAAGTAGAGTGCCGCCTAGATATACAAAATTTTTTTTAAAATCTTTTTTTTAGGGAAAAAAAGGAAAAAGATATAAAAATTAGAAAAAGAGAGCCAAGAAAATATAGTAAATTTAAAGAAAAATGGAGCACCCAAATATTTTTAAATTTTTCAATAAAAAAATAATTTTCAATGGTTAAATGGAGCACCCAAAGTCCGTGAATTTAAGTAGATGATATTTTTATCATTTGCTTTTTTCATGGGCTTTTTTGTTTATAAAAATTCAAGGAGGTTTAAAATGAAAAAGTTTAATGGAGTAGTTGTGGGAATGACGTTGTATTTTTTTAATTCAGTTGTATCTTTTGCTTCAACTAATGCTGATATGGTATGGGAGGAGCCTGCAAGCGTAATTCAAAAATCTGTAAATGGGCCGGTGGCTTTGGCGGTGGCTCTAATATCTATCGCAGTGGCCGGACTTACTTGGGCCTTTTCTGATGGTGGTAGCATGATGGGAAAATCTATAAAAATTGTGGCAGCTCTGGCTATTGTAGGTGGCGCTTCTATTTTGGTAAGTAACGTATTTAATATAACAGGAGGAGTTACTTTTGGATAGGGAGATAGGGTATGAAAAGGCAAAGGAGGAGTTTTTGGACTTTTATATGAAGCAATCTAAAACTATTCATACTTGGAAGTTATTGTCTTTTATCTCTTTGGTTCTTTTAGCAGTATCCTTATCAATAACCTTTTATCTATCTACAAGATCAAGCCTTGTTCCATATGTTATTGAGGTGGATAGTACAGGAAATGCAAAAGCTATAAATACAGCTTATGAGGTTAAATATGTTCCTGATGAGGTAGCTCAAAGTTATTTTTTAAAAGAGGTTTTAAGAGATATGAGAAGTGTCCCAAGAGATAAAGTTTTAGTTGGAAGAAATTTTAAAAAGAATCTATTTTTTCTAAATGGATTTTCAGAGAAAAAGTATAGAGATTTAATTCAGAAAGAGAAGCTTAGTGAGATGGTTGAGATGTTTCTATCAAGAGATGTTTTCATTAACTCTTTTACAAAGATTTCAGGAACAAAAAATTCATATCAAGTGAGATGGGAAGAGAAGATTTACGATAAAAATGGAGAGGTTGTATCTAAAGAAAACCTAATTGGAATTTTTACTTTAGATAAAAAACAGCCAAAAACCCTGGAGGAGATTGATAACAATCCTTTAGGAATTATGGTAACGGACTTTTCTATCTCAAAGGAGAAGTGACATGGGAGTATGCAAAACTTTAATAGGGGTAGCTTTGATTTGTAGTGTGGCCCTAGGAAGTAACGAAAATTTTTTAAAAGAGATATCACCAAGTGCCAATGCTATTATTGTTTCTGGAATAAAAGAGGCTAAGGCAAATATACAAACTGAGTTTGTTTATAATGAAAACTCAATGTACACAATCTATTGTAGAGTTAACTATCTAACAACAATTTTTCTTCAGCCAGGTGAGGAGGTAACCTATGTGGCTGGAGGAGATACAGCTAGATGGTCAAAAGCTAGTGCAGTTACAGGTTCTAGTGAGGGACAAAGAACAGTTATATATATAAAACCTTTTTCTTTAGGTTTAAAAACTAATCTTGTTATAAATACAAATAAAAGAACATATAATATAAATCTTTATTCAGCTAAAGAGTGGTATAACCCTGTGGTTAAATGGCTTTATCCACAAGATGATATTATGAAAAATATAGTGAAAACTCAAAGTGAAGAGGAGATGACTTTAACAGACCCAAGAAATTTAAATTATAAATACTCTGTGAACACTAAGAAGTACTCCTTTGTTCCATCTGTGATTTTTGACGATGGAAAGAAAACCTTTTTGGTTATGAACAGTAATCTTCAAGAGTTGCCATCATTTTACATCAGGGATGGAAAGAAACTTCTTCTTGTAAACTACCGTGTAAAGGGGAATTATCTCATTGTAGATAGAACTTTTAAAGAGGGTGTTTTAAGAGTTGGAGAAAAAGAGATTACTATAAGGAGAAGGTGACTGTATGGAGGAAAAGGAGAAAGAGATAGATAAAGTTGAAAAACCTGAACCTCAAGAGAAGATAAAAAAAGAGGTGGCAATAGGAGCTGCAATTCTTCTTGTGGTAGCTATAACTTATGGATTTTATGAAGCTTTAAAAAAACCTAAGAAAAAGGTGGCAAAAGCTGAAGCGAAAGAGAGCATAGAAAGTGATAGTGTAAGAAAGGACGGTGTTGAGGATCTGAATCTGCTTCTTGGATATGATGGAGTGGAGATAAAAAGATTAAAGATAGAATCTGAAAAAATTGAGACAAAACCTGAAGTAGGTGGCAGTGAGAATCAAAACATAATACCTCCGCCTGCTAAAACTATTCCTAATCCCTATGAAGAGCAAAAAGAACGCTATTACGAAAGATTGGTACAGGATGAAATAGCAGCGAGAAAAGCTAATATAGGGTTTCAAGATGAAAATAGAAACGAGCAGGATATGAATATATCTTTAGAAGGTGGCAAAAACAGCAGTAACGGGCAAATTTCAAACGACCAGCAAGAGAAAAAAGCCTTTTTAAACTCTGAACCGGGAAGAAAAAATTATAACCCTTATGAGGAGATGAGCTCTTTTTCTCCTTATGAGATTAAAGCTGGCTCTATTTTACCAGGAATTATGATAAGTGGGATAAACTCAGATTTACCTGGAACTATAATGGGTAATATTCGTGAAGATGTGTATGACACGGTTTCAGGTAACTATCTTCTTATTCCAAAGGGAACGAGAGTAGTTGGAACCTACGATAGTGCTATAACTTTTGGTCAATCAAGGATTCTTATTGTTTGGCAAAGATTAATATTTCCTAATGGTAACTCTTTAAATTTAGAGAACTTTCCAGGAGTTGATTTGTCGGGGTATGCAGGGGTAACTGGAAAAGTAAATAACCATACTTTTAAACTTTTTCAAGCTGTTGTACTTAGCTCTATTTTAGGAGCTGGAGGAGCTATTGTTACAAATGATAGATATGATGACAATGATTGGCGAGTAGCTGCAGCTCAAGGTGGCGGTGAGCAGATTATCTCTATTGGAAACACTGTGGCCAATAAAATCTTGGGAATTCAGCCAACTATTGAGGTATCTCCAGGAAGTAGATTCAATGTAATTGTAAATAGTGACATTATCTTAACGCCATATAAGTAGGTGGAATATGAAAAAACTGGATAAGAAAATAAAAAAATATTTTGTGGTAACAGGAGTTATTTTTATTATGGTAACTATCTCTTTGGGAGTTGCCACACAAAATTTGGCTAAAGCTTTAAACTATCATACAGCCCTTGGAAAACCTCTATATGAAAGACTTTATAATCCATATTCAATACTGCGATGGAAAGTATTATATAAAAATCCATATTTAAAAAGATATGTGGATATAAGTACAACTTTAGGAGCAAGTTTACTTTTTGCTTTTACTGCGGGGATATTTATTTATCTTTTGAAAAAACAGGAGCTAGATTCTCATGGCTCAGCTCGTTGGATAAAAGAGAGTGAACTTTCAGAGATGGGTATTCTTTGTAAAAAAGGTGAGTATAGGGATGGAGTTATTTTAGGAAGAACTAAAAATGGAAAAACAGTTATTGAAAACGATAAAACCCATATATCTGTAATAGCTCCTACCCGTTCTGGAAAAGGTGTAGGAATAATTATACCAACACTTCTAAACTGGCAAGGTAGCTCTTTAGTACTGGATTTAAAAGGTGAAAACTGGGCTTTAACATCAGGATATAGAAAAAATAGATTAAAACATAAACTACTAAAATTTGCACCTTATTCAGAGAGTTCTATTTCATATAACCCTTTAGGTGGAGTAAGACTTGGTACTTCTTGGGAGTTTAAAGATGTTCAAATTATTGCAGATATTCTAACAGATCCTGGAGTTGGTAAAAAAAGGGACCACTGGGAAACTTCAGCAAGTACCTTTTTAGTTGGAATGATACTTCATGTACTCTATGAAAAAGATAAAGAGGGGAAAGTAGCAGCATTTGGAGATTTAGTAGATTATCTAACATCAACAGAGGCTCCACTTTTTGATAGGCTTAGAGATTTAATTGCTCATGAGCATATAAAGGAATCTGGATTTTTTAAAAATATCTATGAAGAGTCTCAAATAGAGGGTATCCCACCGAGGACTCATCCAATTGTAGCTAGAACTGCAGCAGAGATTATAAATAAGGATGAAAAAGAGGCAGCAAGTATTATATCTTCTGCCCTTGCTACTTTGACACTATTTAAGGATCCCATTATTAGAAAAAATACTAGAAAAGTTGATTTTAAAGTTATAGATTTAATGAATTTTACTACACCTGTGGATTTATACGTAGTTGTTGAAGCTGAAGCTATAGACACACTATCCCCTCTTGTTAGACTTTTATTAACTCAGATTATTGGAACTCTTTGCCCAGAACTAAAAGATGTAAATAGCTCTCCTCATAAACATAGAATGATGCTTATGCTAGATGAGTTTCCAGCTTTTGGGAAAGTTCCACTTTTAGAAAAAGCATTAGCTTATATAGCTGGATATGGAATGAAAGCTGTTATCATAGCTCAAGCTTTAAATCAACTAAAAAATGTATATGGGGATAAAAATACTATTTTAGATAACTGTATGGTGTCTGTTTATTACACTCCCACTCCTTCTGATAAAGAAACCCCACAACTAATATCAGATATTTTAGGGGAAAAAACAATTAAAGTAAAAAATCAATCATCTAAAAAAATGGGAGTTGGACTTGATGGAAATATCTCTGAAAATACTATAGGAAGAAAACTTTTAACTCCTGAAGAGGTAAGAAATAAACTTAGCGACAAAAGAAATATTATAGCTTTTGGTGGAAAATACCCGCTTATGGGCTATAAGATTAGATATTATTTGGAGAAGTACTTTTTAGATAAAACCAAGGAGAAAGTTGAAAAAATAGAGGGACTATATGACTGTATGAAGGAGTAGAATATGAATAAAAAGAAAAGTTATGAAAGCTATGATGATAAAAAACAACAGATACTTGAGAAATCAAGAAAATTAAAGATGGAAAAAAATGAGTACTTGAAAAAATTAACAATTGAATACTTCTATGGATTTGTAAAAAATGAGAGTACAGCTAGGATCTTGGAAGGAAAAAGAGGTGATAAAGATTTTTTAAAGAAGCTGTACGAGGAGCTAGAGAAAGTATTGGAGTTAAAAGAAGGTGAGAGTGTGGAGAATGGAGCAGAAAAAGGAGTATAATAGACGAATTTTAAATATTTTGGGATTTTCTTTTGGGAAGGAGATTTTAGAGTTTCTTCAAGATGACAATGTAATTGAGGTGATGCTAAATCCTGATGGAAAACTTTGGATAGATACTTTAAGTGATGGTCAAAGAGATACCGAGATTTTTGTAGATGCAGATACAGCTATGAGAATTATAAACACTGTGGCAACTCATGTAAAAACCATAGTGGATGAAAGAAATAGTGGGCTAAGTGCAGAGCTTCCAGAAACAGGATTTAGATTTGAAGGACGAGTTCCACCAACTGTGAAAAACCCCAGTTTTACAATAAGAAAGATGTCGACTCTTGTGTTTTCTCTAAGAGATTATGTGAATATGGGATGTTTAAAAGAGAGCCAGCTAGGTATTATAGAAAAAGCTATTCTTGATAGAAAAAATATACTTGTAGTTGGAGGAACAAGTAGCGGGAAAACAACTTTTGTCAACGCTTGCATAGGTAGCATAAAAAAAGATGAAAGGTTGCTTATTTTAGAGGACACAAGAGAGCTACAAAGTCTTTGCCCAAATACAGTTTTCTTTAAAACTTCTGATTATACATCCATGACAGACCTTTTAAAATCAACTATGAGATATAGGCCAGATAGAATTATAGTTGGAGAGATTAGAGGAAAAGAAGCCCTAGATTTACTAACAGCTTGGAACTCTGGACACCCTGGAGGTATTTCAACTATTCATAGTGATTCAGCTATTGGTGGCTTAAGACAACTTGAGCAGTATATTGAAAGGGTATCTGTAAATAAACAGCAGGAGTTAATTGGAAAAACTGTTGATATTATTGTGGTTTTAAAAAGAGAGCGTGGCTTAAGAAAGGTAACATCTATAACTGAGCTAGTGGAGTTTAATAAGGGATATATTTTAAAAGAGTTCTAGGAGGAAGTTATGAAAAAAAATAGAGTACCTGTTTGCCAAGGACTTATTAAACCTCAAACAATTATGGGAATTTCAAGAGAGGCTTTTATACTAAATATAACCTTAGGAGGTGTATTTTTACTAGCTTTAAAGCAACCGATACTACTGGTTATCAATTTTATTATTCACTTTATTTTAAGAGGAGTTTGTAAAAAAGATCCTCTGCTTATAAAGATTTTTTTTAAGAGATATAGCAAACAAAAAGACTATTTAAACGAGGGCTAATATGATAAGAGAGTATAAAAAATTAAAGGATAAGTTAAGCTATTATGTCCCTTGGGTACTGCTGGTAGATGAGGGAGTGGTTTTAAATAAAAATGGAACTTTGGAAAAAACTTTTAGATATAGAGGAAAAGATTTAGATAACGCCACAGAGGAGGAGCTAGAGTATATTGTGGCAAAAATAAATAACGTAATAAAAAGATTTGATAGTGGTTGGAGTTTGTTTGTAGAGGCTAGAAGAAAACGCAGTGATGGCTATGTAAAAAATGGCTTCCATATTTTAGGATTACAAATTATTGATGAGGAAAGATATGGCCATTTTCAGAGTGGAAATCATTTTGAAAGTGAGTACTATTTAACTTTTGTGTATTTAACACCACTAGATAATAGGAAAAAATTGGGTGACTTTTTTGTGAAGAGAAAGGTTTCTAGAAAGAATAACTTAGATGAGGTGGTGGAAAAGTTTAAAAAAGAGTGTGGGGAGATATATGAGCTGTTAAAGGAGATTTTTTTGGAGATATATCCATTAAATGATGAGGAAACATACACCTATCTACACTCTTGTGTATCCCAGTATGAGATGACAAAGGTTAAAATTCCAACTGTTCCAAACTATATGGGAAACTATCTATGTGATACTCCTATGATTGGTGGCTTAAAACCTCAACTTGGAGAAAAACATATGAGAACTATTTCTATTCTTGATTTTCCACAATATACAGAGGCTGGATTTTTCGATAGATTGAACCATCTGAATATAGAGTATAGGTGGGTAACAAGGTTTTTAACTCTTGGAAAGCAAGAGTCACTATCAATATTAAAAGGTATCTGGAACACCACTTTCCAAGGGAGATTATCTTTTCTTCAAAGAGTTTTAAACGAGTTTACCAATGGAGAAAAACATCTAAATGAAAATCGAGATGCCCTTGAAAAAGCTGAGGGTATAGATGATCAGATGAACTTAGTGAGAGGGGATTATCTATCGCAAGGTTACTATACTTGCACAATTATTGTTTTGGATTCTGATTTTCATGAGGTTGAGAGAAAGGCTGAGCTTATTTGTAAAACTATAAATGATATGGGATTTGTGGCAGTAATCGAGGGTGTCAATGGAGTTGAAGCCTATCTTGGAAGTAATCCTGGGGATATATACCACAATATTAGGCGACCAATTCTAAACTCTATAACTTTATCCCACCTTATACCTTTAAACTCAGTTTGGGCAGGGGATAGGGAAAATAGACATTTGAAAGTTGATTCACTTATCTATACAGAAACTGAAGGATCAACACCATTTCGATTTAATCTTCATGTGGGAGATGTGGGGCACACATGCATTGTAGGACCAACTGGAGCTGGAAAATCGGTGCTCTTAGGTGCTATAGCCAGCCACTTTTTTAGATATGATAACTCAAATGTATATTTCTTTGATAAGGATGGTTCAAGTAGAGTTCTTACATACTCTATGGGTGGACACTTTTATGATTTGGGAGAGGAGGATTTAAGTTTTCAACCTCTAGGTGATGTAGACTCTGAAATAGAGTTAATGTGGGCTAACGATTGGATAATTGAGATATTTATCCAGGAGGGGATAGAGCTGACACCGCTACAAAAGGATAAAATATGGGAAGCTTTAAAACTTCTAGGCACAACTCCAAAAGAGTTTCGAACGTTAACTGCATTTTCTAATTATCTGAGTGATACAACATTAAAAGAGGCTCTTAGCAACTATATGATAACTGGAGCTTTAGGAAGATACTTTGATTCAGATAAAGAGAGTATACACTATGATAGGTGGCAGGTATTTGAAATGGGAAAGATTTTTAACAATAAGCAGGCTCTAATTCCACTTTTAAACTACCTTTTTCATAAGATAGAGAGAAGATTAGATGGTAGCCCAAGCTTAATTATACTAGATGAGTGCTGGATGTTCTTTGATAATGAGATGTTTTCAAATAAGATTCGCGAGTGGTTAAAGGTCCTTAGAAAGAAAAATACATCTGTTGTTTTTGCCACACAGGAGTTAGGAGATATTTTAAACTCTAAGCTTTTTACAACAATTTTAGATGCATGTAAAACAAAGATATTTTTACCTAATGTAAATGCTCAAGGGGAAAACTATATACCTATCTATGAAAAGTTTGGCTTAAATAGACGAGAGGTAGAGATTATAGCAGTTTCAACTCCAAAGAAAGAGTACTATTTAAAAAGTGAAGTTGGAGCTAGAAAGTTTTCTTTAGCACTACGTGAGAAAAGCTTGAAACTTCTTGCTTCTTCAAGTCAAGAGAATCAAAATCTAGCTTTAGAGATATATAAAAGATGTGGGAATAGAGATGAGTTTACAAAGGAGTTTTTAAATTTAAAGGATGGTGAGGTATGAGAAAAATTAGGAGTTTAGTGTTGCTTTTTATAATTTTAGGACTTTCAACTTTGGGAAAATCTATAAGTATAAAGGGATTTGGAGATTTACTAAATTTAGTTAAAACTATATCTAAAACTCAAACTGGGATGAATACAGAGCTATTGGACCAAGGGATAAAACAGGCAAAACAGATTGAAAATGAGATAAATATGATAAAAAACCAAGTTGAGAATTTAAAAAGACTTGGAAAAAATATAAGTGATGGAAATATAAACTCTTTAAGATACGCTTTAAATCAGGCTATTTCACTACAAGATCAAAGTAAGGGATTTATATATAATCAACAAGAGCTAGTTAATAGATATTGGGATATATATAAAAAGGACCCAGAAAATTTTGAAAAGAACACAGAGTTTACAGAGGAGAATCTTAAAAAAGTGGATAGAGAACTAAAAAAAGCTAAGGAGATGACACAATATGCTCTTTATGATTCTATGATAAACTCAGGTTTTACAGCACAACTTAAAAGTGATAAAGCGAACTTAGAAACTCTACTTAATGCCAGTAGCACAACAACTGGTGCCCTTCAAGCAATTCAAGCAACAAACAATCTACTTGGACAAACTAATACAATACTACTAGATTTAAAAAGTGTAATGTCAACAATGGTTAAGATGAACGCTTCTGTGGAATCTGTAAAGGTGACAGAGGACAATGCAAAGGAGAACAAACTTGATACTCTTGAAGCTGATTTAAAAAAATCTATGAATGAGGAGTTACAAAGATATGAGGAGTTAAAAAAACAGAAAGTAACGATTGGAGGCTGATTTAAATTTTAGACTTTTTAGTGGTTATAGGTGAGTTTAAAAATTTGAGCACAAGTATAATAAACAACCTAACTCCAACTGTTAAAAGTATGCTCTATATATTTTTAATGTTGGACTTAACTCTTTCCATGCTTTTTAACGAGGACGATGGAATGGGAATATTTATAACTCTTATGAAAAAAATTCTTCTCTATGGGTTTTTCATATGGCTAATAACAAAGTATGGATATATTATAAAAACTATTTTAGATGGCTTTATACAACTTGGGAATTTGGCTTCTATTGGGGTGGCTTCAAAATCCCTTGAAACCTCTCCAGGAGTTGTATTTTCACTGGTTATGTCAAAGATAACACCAATATTTCTAACTGTTTCAGCTGGAGCTTTAGCTATGGATTTAGCTTTAATTGAAAGTTTGCCAATAACTCTTTTTCTACTTGGAAGTAGTCTTGGAATTGTGGCGGGACTTATAGCTCTAGAGATAGTTATTATCTTTATAAAGTTTTATCTTACAACAGCACTGGCCTTTGTACTTATGCCCTTTGGAGTTTTCTCTAAAACTAGAGAGGTGGCTACAAAGGGACTTCACTCTCTTCTTTCCCAAGGAGTAGAGATTATGGTGGCTGTTATAATTATAAACTTTTTTAATAGGTATATTGAAAACTTTTTAATGTTAGATTCTATAGATGATAAAAATCCTATTGGACTTATAAATAACTTGGTGATAGTTATATTTTTCTTTTTACTAATAACAAGAATTCCAATTATAGTTTCAACACTTTTAACTGGATCAATAAGCAATTTATCTCTTACTGATTCTGGAATAAGAAATGCTTCTGGTAACTTAAATCGTGGGAATATTGGAAAAGCTGGTTCTGAGATAAAAAATATGGGTGAAAAGGTTTATTCTGCATATAAGAAAGCTACTGGTGGTTAGTATGAGAAGAAAAATAGGCATTATAGCAACCTCTTTACTGCTTTATCTCTTTGTAAAAGAGCTAAGTAGTAGATACTTTGTTTTAAATCTATCTCCTAGTATGGAAAAAGGTATCTATCTATTAAAGGAGATTGATGAGTTAAAAAAAGGGGACGTTGTAGTTTTAAACATCCCCTTAAATATTAAAGAAACTCTTTATTCTAGAGGGTATCTGCCTAAAAATATAAAGACACTTTTAAAAGAGGTGGTAGCAGTAGAAGGGGACTGTGTGGAGGTAGTTCACAATAAAATCTATATAAATGGTGAGATTAAAGGAGATATTGCTGAGGTGGATCCAAAAGGCAGAGAGTTAATTAGCTTTGTAAAAAATGGAGTTTTAAAAAGTGATGAGGTTTTTCTTCTAGGAAGAGGGAAAAATAGCTTTGATAGCAGATATTTTGGAGCTGTGGAAAAAAGTGAAATATTAAAAAAAACTATTTTAATAAAGGAGTTTTAAATGAATGAAAATAAAGAGAGATTAAAAAATGAGTTAATATTGGAGCAACTAGAGGAGATAGAAAAACTTATAGAGGAACATGAAGAAAACTTAAAATATACTAAAGAAAATATCTTAGAAGCTCTTATGAAATATTCTAAATCTGAAAATATAGATGAAATAATTGAAAAAAAAGAACTTGAAGAACTAGTAGCTTCATATAAAGAGGTAGAGCCATGAGCATACTAAAGGAGTTTGGAAGCCAGAATGAGTTAGAATTAAAAGAAAATCTTAAATATAACTCAAAAGAGAGTGAAAATTTAGTATCTATAATTGATTATATGGGAAGAGTGACAAAACCAGAAAGGATTATGCTAAAAAGCTTCAATGATGTAGCTAATATTTGTGAGTACTTTAGAGACCCAGATATCAATATAAAATATGGAGATATGGCGCTGCTATCTTTAAATGCTAATAATGAAGTGGAAAGTTTTAAAAAATTAGAAAGTAATGTTTTAGAAAGTGATTATGAAGAGATAGAAAATAAAGTTTTAAGAGCAGCTTTAAGTGAGAGATTTGCTAAAGGTGGAGTGCTTTTAGTAAATAGTGATAACTTTGAGTATGCAGGGTACTTTAGAGATACTTTAGATGATATGGGATATAATCTCGTTGACAGTGTGGGCATAGATAAAGAGGATAAAGTGGTATCTTTTCTTAACGAAGGTCATGAGAGACCCTTAGAATATAAAGGAGTTCACAAGATAGTATTAGAGGGGTTAGAAAAAACTAAAGATAGAAATTACAGTGAAAATGAGAAAAACCTAGTGAATATATTTAAAGCTCATGGGTATAAAGTTAAAAATTATGAGGATATTGTAAGAGAGATAAAAAATGAAAAAAACTCAGAACTGAAGGTTTTAAAGGATACAATTGATGATTTTTTAGCAAAAAAGGTTGAAAGAATGAGATATAGTGGCGACTTAAAAGAGCTTACACACTATGTAAGAGCAGAGCTTGGAGAGAAAGATTACGAAGTTTTTAAAGTTCTTTGTTTGGACAAACAAAATAACATTATTAAAAATAGTAATCTTTTTTATGGAACAATAGATCGGAGTGTAGTTTATCCTAGAGAGATACTAAAACTAGCGCTAGATAGTGAAGCTCACTCTGTAATGTTTATCCATAACCATCCTTCAGGAAATTTAACTCCTTCTAAAAAAGATATTAGTTTAACTCAAGAGATGGGAGATATGTTAGAAAGAGTTGGATGTAGATTAGTTGATAGTGTAGTTATTTCAAGAGAGGGATATACCTCAATGAGAGAGGACAATCTAGCTACCTTTAGTAAACTTACAGAAAAACCAAATCCTGTTTCAATTGAACTTGAAAAAGAGCCTCTAATAGAAACACCTAGAGTTGAAAGAAATGAGATAAAGGAAAAAGAGCTAGCATTTAAAAGAGATACTGAACTTTCTCCTGTGGAGGAAAAATTTATTAAAAGGTTTTTAGAAAGGTGTGAAAAAGGAGTAAATCCAGTAAAAAACGAGGTACTGGGGCAACTATTTAATCCTGTAACAGGAAACGAATATAAGGGGTTAGATGCACTAGTTCTTTTAGAAAAAAGTAGCGAAAAAGGATATATGGATTCAAGGTGGCTGACACTAAATGAAGCTGATAGACTGGGCTACAGTATTAAAAAAGGTGAGAAAGCTACAACTTTGGAAAAAACTATTTTAAGGGATAAGGATGGAGAGGTTCTAACAAAAAATCGATATGAAAACCTATCTGTGGAGGAGAAGGTGGCGTTTTTTAAAGAGAGTGTTCAAAGGGATAAAATTCGAATCCACCTATTTAATGGTGAACAGATAGAAAACTTTCCAAAGTTAGAGAAAACTACTGAAAGGGATGTGGATAAACTACTAAAAAATATTCCTTGTAAAATTGAGGAAAGAGCTGGAGATTTAAGCTATTACGATAGAGCACATGACACAATTGTAATATCTCAAAATTTAAGAGGAAAAGATAGAGAGGTTGAACTTTTAAAACAGTTTATAAATAGCACTTCACACCCAAATAGACTGGATAGAGAGTATAATATTTTATCTAAAAACCACTATAAAGAGGAGTTTATAAGTAGTGTTGCTCTGGCTCTTTTAAAAAATCATTTGGGATTTGAAAACAGTGAGAAAGATAGCTATGTATTTAAAAGAGTTGGAAAAGAGTTTATGGATAAACCGCAGGAACTATACGAGATTTTAAAAAGCAGCGAAAAGGTGGCTCTAGGAGTTTTAAATAGTGGTAGGTTGGAAAGAGATGACTTTAAAGATTTAAAGGTAAAACTAAACTTTTCTGAAGTGGATTTTAAAGTTAAAGATGGGACTACTTTAGAGGGAGTTGAAGGGTATAGACTACTTTCAAAGATACTTTTAAAGGATAAAGAGATAGAAAGAAATTTAGAAGAGAGAAGAAATGTGGATTTTGAAATAGAGTGTAAAAGCTTTAAAAGTGGAAGAGTTCGTGTGGAGTTGGGAACTTTAGAGTTTGGAGGGCAGGAAGAGGTAGCCAAAGGTCTAGAGTATAAGTTTAAAAGTATAGTTAAAGAGATAGAAACTAATGCAGATAGATATATTTCACCTTTTATTAATCATAAAAATATAGAGAGTGAAAAAAGTGAGGTGTTAAGATTAAATAGAAGCTTTAATAGGCGAGCTATGAACTTTTGTGAAAAAATTATGACAGATGAAAAAGAGAGAAGTTTAGATTTAGATAAAAGTATAAAGATGGAAAAGTTAAATCCTTGGAAAAAGTTTCAAGAGGAGAGAAGAGAGCGTGGACAAAGTTTAGGTAGGGAGAGATGATATGGATTTAATAATAGCTGAAAAAAAAGGGGTAGCTGAAGCTATAGCAGAGGCTTTAGGTGGCTTTGAAAAAAGTGCTGGATATTTTGAAAGTGAAGGTTCTATTTTAACTTGGGCAAGTGGACACCTTCTTGAACTTAAAGAACCTCAAGAGATAGATGAAAAGTTTAAAACTTGGAAAATACTAGATTTACCCATAAAAATTGATGAAACTTGGAAGCGTAGACCAAAGTTTTATAACGTAGGAAGTGGGTTATCAAAGGAGGAGAAAGAGCG
This sequence comes from Cetobacterium somerae ATCC BAA-474, assembly GCF_000479045.1. Taxonomy (NCBI): domain Bacteria; kingdom Fusobacteriati; phylum Fusobacteriota; class Fusobacteriia; order Fusobacteriales; family Fusobacteriaceae; genus Cetobacterium; species Cetobacterium somerae. The sequence continues at coordinate 5,572 of NZ_KI518139.1, read as the reverse complement.
ATTAGAAAATAGTCAAAAAGTTATAGATAGACAACTGGGGTTAATTGAAAGATTTTTAAAAAATAAGGAGATTAAAAAAGTGATTCATGCAGGAGATCCTGATTCTGAGGGGCAACTGCTAATTGATGAACTAATAGAGTATTTCAGCTGTAAAAAACCAGTTATGAGGGTACTAATAAATGATAATAACGCTAATAAAGTGAGAGAGGCTTTTAAAAAGATGGAACCTAATGAAAAATATGTACCCCTTGGAAAAGCTGCTTATGCTAGGAGTTTAGCTGATATGTACCTTGGGGTTAATGCTAGTAGATTTTTTACACTAAAAGCCAATATGAATGAGGGAAGAATTGTTGTGGGAAGAGTAAAATCCCCTGTTCTTGGACTAGTTGTAAATAGGTATCTAGAGATTAAAAATCATGTAAAATCTTGCTACTACATCTTAGAAAAAAGCGTAGAGGTTGTAAAAAAATCAAATACTCAAGAGAAAGAGGAGTATATAAGGGCCATTGAGAGATATGAAAAAGAGTTTTTAGATGAAAGTCGAAAAAAGGTAGCTTTGGAAAATTTAGCTAATGAGTTTACTAGATTAAATGAAAGAGTAAGGTTAAAGTTAAGTCTTGTACCACCTAAGGAGATTTTGTCAGATGGAAAAGTTATTGATAAAGTTCTACTAGAGGAGTTAGATAAAGAGATAAATGGAGTTCAAAGATTGATAGTATCTAAAGAGATAGTTAAAAAAGAACCTCCTCTACCATTTAATCTAATAGAGTTGCAACAGTATTGTAATAAAAAGTGGAGCTATGAAAGTGATAGAGTTATGAGAGTAACTCAAGATTTAAGAGATAAATATAAAGCTATAACTTATAATCGTTCTGATTGCCAGTACCTATCTTTAGAACATTTTAAAGAGGCACCAGAAGTTATAGAAAGAGTTTTTAAAAATCTGGATATTAAAGTGGAGAATATGGATTATACAAAAGTTTCAAAGTGTTTTAATGATGAGTTGGTAACTGCACATCATGGAATAATACCTACAAATACAACTATAGATTTAAAAAGACTAACTGAAGAGGAAAGAAATATCTATGAGATTGTCTGTAAGTACTATATAGTTCAGTTTTTAGGAGCTATGATTATGGAAAAAACTTTAGGAGAGGTAAGAGTAGTAGAGAGTTTAATACTTAAAGGAACATCTAGTAAAACACTGGACTATGGATATAGGGAGTTTTTAGATGAGAGAGACTCTGAAGAGGAAAAAGAGGAGAGTAGCTCTTTAAGCTCCTTATATAGCGGAGAATACGAGTGTGAAATTATAGGTGGCAAAATACTAGAAAAGGAAACAGAACCTAAAAAACAGTATAATGAGGCCTCTCTATTAAAGGATATGACATCTATATCAAAATATGTAAAAGATATTAGATTAAAAGAGGCTCTAAAGGATAAGGATAAAGGAAAAAAAGGGGAGAGTGGTGGCATAGGAACTCCTGCTACTCGTTCCACTGTTATAAAGGATCTTTTTAGAGATAGGTATGTGGAGTTAAAGGGAAAAGAGATAGTTCCAACAGAGCTTGGGTTAAAGGTTTATGAGTATATAGCTGATGAGGTTAAAACTGCCAATGTAACAGCTGAGTGGTGGTTGATACAAAGGGAGATAGAGGAGGGCGCAAGTGTATCTAAACTAGTTCGAAAGGTTGAAAAGGACTTTTTAGACATTATGTCAAAGAGTTATGAAAAGGTAGAGCACGGAGAAAGAGTTAAAGAGACTATCGGAGTTTGTCCTAAGTGTCAGGGAGATATAACAGAGTCTAAAAAAGCTTATAACTGCTCTTGTGGGTTTATATTTTGGAAAAATGAGGCTATATCTTTAAAGAGGTTTCAAGAGCTTATAAAAGGAAAAACTATTAGTGTGAAAGGGTTAAAGAGTAAGGCTGGAAAAAGTTATAACGCAAAGATAAAACTGAAAGCTAATTATGAGGGATTTGAGATAGTGGAGTTTTTGAAGTTATAAAAGAAATAAAAGGAAAAAATAATATCTTGAGAAAAGATAAGTTGAAACACTTGAATAAAAATTTTTATTAAGGAGAAGAGATGATTAAAGAGATTAGTTTAGATATTGCAGAATCAATAAAAGAAAGTTTATTAGTCGGTAATTTGACTAATGAAGTTCATTTAAAAATAGGAGATTATGAAATTAATATAGATAACCTAGAAAATTCTATAATAGATGAAAATAATGAACTAATGGAAAAAACAACATTTACTTTTAGAGGATTTCCTGAAGTTTTAAATAAAGGAAAACAAATAGGAGAACTCTTTTTTAGTATAGGACAATGGAGAGATGAGAAAAGCTATAGATTTGTAGATACTCATATTGTATTAGGTGCTAAAATGATTCATAATTTTTTCAGTCAAATAGATCTTTCAGATGCAGTGGAGGATAAAGAGAATATTTATTTGTTAAAAAATATAAGTTCTAAAGCTGGAAGAGGTGCTATAGTTAGACTTTATACTGGAAAAGGTAGTTTTTCAGCAGAGGAAAGAGTAGCAAAACTATTAGAAAATTATAGAGATCAAACTATTGAACGAAATAGTAAAAAGTGGATAAAAGTTTGTATTATTAATAAAAAACTACTAGAAAAAACGCAAGAGAATAGAAGTATACTTTTAACTAAATTTGTAGAAGATTTTTTAAGATTCTCATTTTTAGTAGAAGAAATAAGAGAATTATAAAAAATAAAAAAGGAATTTATTCAAAAAAAAGAAACAATAAACAAGAAGCTTAGCCAAACTTCTAGCATGAAACCTCCTAAAGAAAAATAGTTTTATTTCTTAAAATGCTATTAAATACTTTAGAATTAAAAGTAAAAGAGAAGAGTTAAGAAAGACTCTTTTCTTTTTCATTATGATTTTTATTTTCATACGGATAAAATCTCTATTCAAAGTCTATACTATTAATATGCTTCACATGGGGAAAATAAAAATTCTGATGTTATTAATATTTCTTTTGATAGAAATTTTATAGGAATCTTAGTCTCAGGAAAAATATTTTAAAATGGCATCACCAAAATCTTATCAGTAGATTAAATCTTATTTATAGCAATAGGTAAGGCTTTGAGATTATCTCCACCTTTTCCCCTGCTCCACACCGTGCATGCGACTTTCACCGCACACGGCGTTCCATCATAATTTTAAATTTTATTTATATTTAGAAAGTGTTTTTAATATTCTTGCATAGTTCTCATTGTCTTTATAGTAATCCTCTTTATTTTCGCTTTTTAGTAAAGTTTTGAATGAAGAATCTAGCAACATTAAATTTTCAAGGTCAGCACTTCCTCCATGTTCTATTGGAACTAGCCTATGAACATAAAAGTTGTCATTTCCTGCGATATATTTTCCTGTTACTTCGCAAGTTGAGTTTCTTTGAAGTCTCAAAATAGCTCTTATTTGAGGGTCTTCGATTTTACTTACCTCAATTTGTTTTTCTATATTCATAACTTTCTTTTTCGCTGAAAATAGTTTAGGTATTTTA
>NZ_KI518139.1:1260-1943 GCF_000479045.1 Cetobacterium somerae ATCC BAA-474 | reverse complement strand
TTTCCTGTTACTTCGCAAGTTGAGTTTCTTTGGAGTCTCAGAATAGCTCTTATTTGAGGGTCTTCGACTCCAATTATCTCAATTTGTTTTTCTTCTTTCTGTACTCTCTTTTTCGCTGAAAATAGTTTAGGTATTTTAAACTTTATAGCTTGTAGCGTGAAGATTGTGGTTTCTGCTACATTCCATACTTGAAAGTTATACCCTTTATAGCGGAGCTTGTATTTCTTATCCTTTTTATCAGAAGGTTTCCCTATTCTGTTCATTAAGGATTTATTAACTATATAGCCAATTTTTCTAAAATCTATATTTACCATTGTTGCCATGCGATAATAGTTTTGGATTCCTAGTATTACTGAATTAAATTTTAAGACTTGCAGGGCTGTTCGTCTTTTTTGAAGTTCTTTTATCTCTTGTCTGATTAAGTTTAAGATAGCTTTTCTTGCTTTGTCAGATACATATGACCTTACAGTTAATCTCTTTCTATTCTTAACAGCTTTGAATTTTATTCCTAGAAAGATACTAAACTCTTTTCTTAGATTTACTATTTTGGATTTCTTTTCAGAAATCTCTAGTTTCAATCTATCTTTCAAGAATATTTTAACAAGTTTGAACATCTTTTCCGCAGAACCTCTATCTCTACAAAAGAGTTTAAAGTCATCTGCGTATCTAACAATTCTAACTTC
>NZ_KI518139.1:0-1160 GCF_000479045.1 Cetobacterium somerae ATCC BAA-474 | reverse complement strand
ATTAAGGATTTATTAACTATATAGCCAATTTTACTAAAATCTATACTTACCATTGTTGCCATGCGATAATAATTTTGGATTCCGAGTATTACTGAATTAAATTTTAAGACTTGAAGGGCTGTACGTCTTTTTTGAAGCTCTTTTATCTCCTGTTTGATTAAGATTAGAATGGCTTTCTTTGCTTTGTCAGATACATATGACCTAGCAGTTAATCTTTTCCTATTCTTAATAGCTTTAAATTTTATTCCTAAAAAGATACTGTACTCTTTTCTTAGATTTACTATTTTTGATTTCTTTTCAGAAATTTCTAATTTCAATCTGTCTCTTAGGAATATTTTAACTAGTTTGAACATCTTTTCCACAGAACCTCTATCTCTACAAAAGAGTTTGAAGTCATCTGCGTATCTAACAATTCTAACTTCTGTTAAGTTTGTATCTCTAAGAGCTCTTTCTTTATTTCCAAGAGTGGAATATTCTCTTTTGGTTTTTAATCCTAACCATTGTTTATGTATCCACCAATCTAGTTCATTTAAAACGATGTTGGCTAAGAGTGGTGAAAGTATTCCTCCTTGGGGAGTTCCCTTATCAGATTGGATAATCTCTCTGTTTGGTAGCACAGTTTCAACTTTCAACATGCATTTTATTATTGATAACGTTTTCTTATCGATAGATTTAAATCGTTGAAGTTGTTTTATCAGCTTTTTATGATTTATATTATCAAAAAATCCTTTTATATCAATATCTACAACAAAATGTAATTTCGACATATTAACCATGTGATAACAAGTTGCTATCGCATGTTCTGTACTACGTTGTGGTCTGAATCCAAAAGAATTTTTATGAAAGCTCTTTTCAACGATTGGTTCTAATATCTGTTTGATACAAAGTTGTACTAATCTATCATAGATATTAGGTATTCCTAGTGGTCTAAACTCTCCATCTCCTTTTGGTATCTCTACTCTTTTAACCATTCCTGGTGTATATCTGCCCTTTAAATCATATTTAATCCGTTTTACTATTTCATCTTTAATTTTTATTATATCGCTTATGGTTTCGCCATTCACTCCAGGAGTTTTACTTCCTTTGTTACTTTTCAACATGTGAATCGCTTGATAAATATTTGATTCATCAATTATGCAGTCTATTAAACTCATAGATTG
>NZ_KI518138.1 GCF_000479045.1 Cetobacterium somerae ATCC BAA-474 | reverse complement strand
AGAATGAGATTGAAATTTTTTTAAATATATTAAAAAAATTTAAAAAACAATTAGAAATTATAAATAGTAAAAATTTATAATATACAAAAAGGTCATTAAATCAAAATTGATTTAATGACCTTTATTTTTTATACTATTAAATATCTTATGGCGCCCCCAACAGGGATCGAACCCATAACCCTCTGATCCGAAGTCAGATGCTCTATCCAATTGAGCTATGGAGGCTCACTATAAGAGATTTTACAGCATTTTAAGATTTAAGTCAACAACTTTTCTTAATCCCAACACTCAACTCTTTCACCATATGGCATATCTATATCATTTTTATTGAAACTAGGATCTAGTCCACTCTCTTTTTGATTGCTATAATCACCTAAAGCTTCAAAAGCAACTTTACCTAGTAAGAATATAGCTATAAGATTCAATACTGCCATTAATCCCATAAATAAATCAGCCATATTCCAAACAAGTGCTAACTCTCCAATAGAACCAAACATTACCATTCCTATAACTCCAACTCTATATAAGTTTAACCAAGTTTTATTTGGAGTTAAAAATTCTATATTCGTTTCTCCATAATAATAATTTCCAATTATTGAGCTAAAAGCAAATAATAATATGCATAATGCGATGAAAACATTTCCCCATCCACCAACTTGAGAACTTAAGGCATTTTGAGTTAATTGAATTCCTGTTAATCCTTCAGTCTTATGTGCTCCTGATATTAAAACCATAAAAGCTGTACATGAACAAATCAAAATTGTATCTGTAAATACTCCTAAAGTTTGTACAAATCCTTGCTTTACAGGGTGAGAGGTTTCCGCTGCTGCCGCTGCATTTGGTGCTGATCCCATACCTGCTTCATTAGAAAATAAACCTCTTTTTACTCCAGTCATAATAGCAGCTCCTATTCCTCCACCAACTGCCTGTCTAATACCAAAAGCATTTTCAATTATATCTCTAAATATTTCTGGAACCATACTTATATTGCTTACAATTACATACAATGAAACTAGTATGTAAAGAATCGCCATAACAGGTACTACTGCAGCACTAAAGTTCGCTATCCTTTGAACTCCACCAAAGATTATAGCTCCTGTTCCAATAGCTAATACAATACCTATTATTGTTCTATCCAATTTAAAAGCTTCATGAAAAGCTAAAGATATTGTATTTGATTGAACTGAGTTAAATATTAGTCCAAAAGTTATTGATATTAATATTGAAAATGCAACACCCATCCATCTTTTATTAAGAGCTTTCTCCATATAATAAGCTGGTCCACCTCTAAAAGCTTCTCCATCTTTCACTTTATAAATTTGTGCCAAAGTACTTTCTACAAAACTAGATGCTCCACCTATAATGGCTATTAGCCACATCCAAAATATAGCACCTGGACCTCCTGAAGCTATCGCTATCGCAACTCCAGCCAAATTTCCAGTTCCAACTCTAGAAGCAGTACTTATACAAAATGCTTTAAATGATGAAACTCCACCTTTATGACCAACGCTATCACCTAAAATTTTTATCATTTGTCCAAAATATCTTATTTGAACAAATTTTGTTTTTAGTGTAAAGTATGTTCCTACAAATAATAACATTACAATAAGAACATAACCCCATAAAATATCATTAAAAAAATTTATTAATGAATTTAATATTTCCATTTTTCCCCCTTTATTTCGATTTTTATGAAATAATTTTATCATAAAGAATGCAAAATGAAAAATATATTTTTTAAATTGCTATTATTTTTTTGTAAAAAAAAAAGGAGTCATTGACTCCTTAAAATTACTTTGCTACTACGATGTTTGTAGCTTGAGGTCCTTTTGCTCCCTCAGTTACATCAAAAGTTACTTCTTCTCCCTCGTTAAGAGTTTTGAATCCGTCCTTTTGAATTTGAGAGAAGTGTGCGAATACATCCTTTCCATCTTCACCAGTGATGAATCCGAATCCTTTCTCTTGGTTGAACCATTTAACTGTACCTTTCATTTGATACCTCCATAAAAAATTTTGATTTCATGTAATAAATCTCCATTCAATCCAACTAATATAAGGTACCTATGTAAAGACCTTTAAATATTAAATACTAGAATTTCTTTCAATTTATACATCATTCAAACACAGTATACACTATTTAAATCTTCATGTCAAATATTTTCTACTGATGTAGTTCTTTCATTTTCCAAAAAATAAAAAAATGGCGCTTCTTG
>NZ_KI518137.1 GCF_000479045.1 Cetobacterium somerae ATCC BAA-474 | reverse complement strand
AATATTTATTGGAAAAATATATAATAAATATTTTAGAAAATCTGTCTCTATTATTAGAATCAGGAATATCTATAGATAAGGGAATAGATATTATTTTAGAGAATTTAGATAGTGGATATTTAAAGAATAGGATGTTTATATTAAAAAATATAAAAAAAGGAGAGTTGCTCTCAGAATGTTTTAAAAAGCTCAATATATTATCTTTAGAGGAGATTGATATGATTAAAGTTGGAGAGGAAAGTGGAACTGTTGAGATGGTTTTGAAAGAGATTTCTTTAGTGAGAGATGAGGAGTTAAATAAAAAGATAAAGATAGTTTTAAAATTATCAGAACCTATTTTATTATTGTTTGTAGGAATATTGATAAGTGCATTTGTAATTGGTTTATATTTACCTATATTGAATATGAGTGATATTTTTGAAATTTAGGAGGTTCAATGAAAAAGAAAAAAAATAAAGGATTTAGTGTAATTGAAATAGTTTTAGTTTTAGGTGTAATAGGTATTTTAAGTAGTTTTATAGCTCCAAAAGTGAGGGATTACTTAGCTCTTGCAAAGGATTCAAAAGCAATAAATACACTTCAAAGTTTAAGAATGGCAAATGAAACTTATTATTTGGAAAATGGAAATTATCCAAGTTCAAAAGATAATAATATGAGTGAGATTTTAGTAGAATTATCAAAATATGTAGGAGATAAATTTGAGTTAGTAGAAAATGAGCTTTTAATAGATATTGGAGGAAGTAAAGAAAGTGCAGAAACTAAAGAGATAAAATACGGTGGAAAAGTAAAAGTAGATTTAAATAGTAGCAAAGAGTTTATATTAACTCCTCATGGGGATACATCTAATTTTAATATAAGGGGAGATGAATGGTCAAAGTTATAGTTTATTTTTTTATAGCAATAATTTTGTTAGAGGTAATAATAATAGATGTAAGAGAAAAAATAATTTTAAATAAAAGCAATTTAGGGTTACTTTTTTTAGGAGGAATTTTAGGTTTTTTAGAAGGAGATTTAGAAGAAAGAATTTTAAGTGCTGCATTATATACCTTGCCTTTTATTTTAATATATGGGTATGGAAGTGATATTTTAAATAAGGAATGTATAGGAATGGGAGATGTAAAGCTAGTTACGAGTTTAGGATTTCTTCTAAAATTTAATACCTTTTTTGATATATTAATTTTTTTAAATATAAGTTTTATTACTCCATTAATTTATTTAGGAGGAAAATATATTTTTTTAAAAAAATTGGATAAAGATATAGCTTTTGGACCATTTTTAATTTTGTCATATATTTTAATTGTAATTAAGGAAAAATTATGAAAAATTGTAAAAAAGGAGGAACATATTTAGAGGTTTTGATAAGTCTAGTTGTACTTTTAGTAGTTTTAAATCCACTATTATATTCTCTGATATATTTAAAAAAAGGATTTAATAGATTAAATGAATTTAATAATTTAGAAGATGAAATAGAAAAAATTAGATCATTTTATAAAAATCCGCTAAATATAAACGATTATGTTTCTTCAAATGAAGAGTATGCAATAGATATAAAGAGAAAGAAAATTTATGAAAAAGTATATGAGTTAGAGATAAAAGTGGAAAAAAATAGCTTCAAAAGAGAGAGTAAATTATATGTATATAGACAAAAATAAAGGATTTTCAATAGTAGAAATATTATCTACTTTAGTAGTAATTACAATTATTTTCCAAATTTTATTTTATTATTTAAAATATATAAACATTGAAAGAAAAATAGAAATGAATAGATTTCGTTTTAATAAAAATATGAAATTAATATTAGAAAGTATAAATACATCTATATATGAATCATTGGAATATAAAATATATAATTTAGAGAGAATAAGTGTTTATATTGATTACTCTAAGCCATCTTTAAAGAATGGAAATACACTGATAGTTGAAAAATATATTCCTGGAGAAGAATCTTATTCAGACATAGAGATATATTACTCAGAAGATAGCACTATCACATCTTTTTCTGGAAAATACAAAAGAAAAAATATGATAAATGTAGAGCTAGAAAGTAGAGAGAACGTTATAAAAAATATAAAAGTAAATTTTAGTTTAGAAAATTATGGAGTTTCAATGGAGGGATACTATTTAAATGAAAAATTTAAAAAAGAGTTCAAAAAATAATGGATATATTCTTCCAAGTATTTTATTTATTCTTACTCTTTTAGTTTGGTTATTTTCCATGAGTTTATTAAGTTATAGAAATGAAATTGATAGTTTATCCTTTTTAAAAATATCAAATGATGACTATTGGATTACAGAAAATCTTTCTACAGTAGCAGAATATGAAGTTTTTAAAGGAAATAATTCAATTGAAAATGGTGATTATAAAGATATAATTGAGTATTTTGAAGATAAAACTCTTATTTGGATTGACATTAATGAAACTTCTAAAAGTGGTTATAAAAGAGATACAGTTAAACAAAATGAAAAACTGATAGAAGATAAATTGAAGTTTATTCCATTTACGAAAAATATTTTTGAAATAAAATTGGTTAAGATTATAGATGTAGAAAAAATTCAAATAGAAATTAAAATTGATTTATTTTATGAATATTTACAGGGTGAGTCTAATTTTTTTAAAAGCTATAAAAGAGAGATAAGAGGAGTTGAAGCTAGATTAAAAAATGAAAGTATTAGAGATTAATGACAGAGGAATAAAATTATTAGAAGATGGGGAAATAATTAATCAAGGTTTATTTCAAAATGAAGAAGATATCCCAAGAGAGATAAAAGAGTTATTATCTATATATGAAGTTTTTGATGAAGTAACATTAAAAATAAAAATTGTTTTAGACAATGAAATAATTCTTCAAATAAAGGATGTTATTAGTGAGAAGGGATGGTCATTAAAAGAACCTGAAGTAATAACGAAAAAGATTAAAGTATTATTATCAATAATAATAATAATAGAGTTTATTTTTGGTTTATCTATTTATTTAAAAAATTATAAGTTAGATACAGAAAATTTGAATTTAAAAAAAGAAATAATTAGTCATAGGAAAAATTTAAAAGAGTTAGATATTAAACTCTCTGAAATTTCCTTAGATGAAGATGAAGAATTAAAATTTAAAAAAACTAAAATTGGGGATAGTTTAGTTTTTTTGTCAAAAGCATGTAAAAAATGTGATGTAAACTTAGAAAAGATAGAGTTTTTAGAAAATAAAATAATATTAAATGGAACAGGAAAAAATATAAATAGCATATTTAAGCTGAAGAAATATTTATCAATGGATAAAAAAATTATTGAATCAAAATTTGATTTTATAAAAAAAGAGGGGGAGATTTTATACTTTTTAATGGAGTTAGAGACAAGTTAAAAAATTTTAATTTAAAAATTAAAGTTATAC
>NZ_KI518136.1 GCF_000479045.1 Cetobacterium somerae ATCC BAA-474 | reverse complement strand
ACTTCCTCCTCTTTTTAAAAATTTATTTTTATTATTGGACTAATAATAAAACTTTTTTGTAAAATTGTCAAGTTTTTTTTATAAAATTTCTACATCTGCTGAAACTTTATAGATAACATCTTTTCTTTCTACAAATATTTCAGTTTTATTTTTTAAATTTTCTTCTGTTTTTATTTTTAATAATAACTCTCTTGATGGATTTATAGCTCTAGGATGTCCTACAAGATTAAGCATACTATAATCACCATTAGTATCTCCATATGCGTAACTTTCTGATAAATCAATATCATATTTTTCACAAAAATTATTTATTGCTATCATTTTATTTTTTGAATCCCACATTGGAGAAATATCTCCTGAAAGTTTTCCATCTTCAAAATGGTATATTGATCCACAATAATCATCTGCTCCCCATTTTTTAGCCATTCTTGAAACTAAAAAATCTGGGCTTCCAGAAATAAAAATTACTTTATGTCCTTGTTCCTTATGCCATTTTATCATGTCTCTTGTAAATTTATATACTCTATTTCCTTTTAACTCTAACACTTGATCTGAAATAAAATCATTGTATTGAAGAGATAATCCTTTTATAGCATCAACATATGTAGTAGTTATCTCTTCTAGATATTTATCATAATCTCCTACTCTTTCATCCCATTTTTTAAAAGCATCCTTTACCTTTAATTCGTATTCTCTAATATCAAGTAGCTCGTACTTTATAAGTTTTTTAAAATGCTCTGTTAATAGTGAATTTCTGTAAATTGTTCCATCAATATCAAAAAATGCTGCTTTCATACTTTATACCTCCTATGAGTTATTATTACAACTCTTTTACTGTTTCAGCAATCCATTTACAGAATCTCTCTCCTGTTTGGTTTGCTATTTCTACAACCTCTTCATGTGAATGTGGTTTAGTAGCTATTCCTGTAGCCATATTAGTTATACAAGATATTCCTAATATTTTAATCCCTAAGTAATTAGCCACTATTGACTCTGGAACTGTAGACATTCCAACAGCTGATGCTCCCATTGTCATCATCATTTTTACTTCTGCCGCTGTTTCATATGTTGGACCTGAAGATCCTAAGTATACTCCCTCTTCGAATTCAATATTAAGTTTACTAGCTACATTTTTAGCTTTTTCAATTAAAGCTTTACTATACGTTTCAGACATATCTGGGAATCTTGGTCCAAATCTTTCATCATTTGATCCAATTAATGGATTTGTTCCAAAAAAGTTTATATGATCATTAATTATCATTAACGTTCCTGGCTTAAAATCTCTATTTGCTCCACCAGCTGCATTACTTACAATCATTGTCTCTATTCCAAATTTCTTAAACACATATTGAGGATATGTAACTTCTTTCATATTATACCCTTCATAGTAATGAAATCTTCCTTTCATTACTAAAACTTCAACATTATTTATTGTACCAAAAACTAATTCTCCTGCATGTCCTGCAACTGTTGAAACAGGAAAATTTGGTATATCTTTATAAGGTATTACAACTTTATTTTCAACATATTCCACTAATCCACCTAGTCCAGATCCTAAAATTATAGCTATTTTAGGTCTATTTGTCACCTTAGAATTTAAAAACTCTACAGTCTCCATTACTTTATTATACATAATATTTTCTCCCCTTATTTTTTAGATAAAAAGGGTAGATCTCTCCACCCTTGTGTTTTTTTCCTATTAGAAAGCTATCTTTGAGAATGTTTCATCTAGTCTTACTTTTTCTTCTTTTAGTTCTTTCATTAATTTATCTACAATCTCTTGGCAACTTAAAGCTTCTTTAACTAATCCAGCAACTTGTCCTGACATAACACTTCCATTCTCTATATCTCCATCTACAACTGCCAATCTTAGTTTTCCTTTTCCTAAATCTTCAATCTCCTCTTTCGGAGCTCCTTTTACTTCTAATTCTAATATTGCTTTAGCAAATTTATTATTTAATACTCTTACAGGATGTCCTGTATAATTTCCTGTTGTAACTGTTGATCTATCCTTAGCTTTTAATACTAAGTTTTTATAATTTTCATGAACATCACACTCATGAGCAACTATAAATATCGTTCCAACTTGAATAGCCTCTCCTCCTAAAGCTAAAGCTGCTAAAAATTGCTCTCCACTTGCAATTCCTCCTGCAACTATAACAGGAATTGAAACCTCTCTAGCTACTTGAGTTGCTAAAGACATAGTTGTAATTTCTCCAATATGTCCTCCTGCTTCTAATCCTTCTGCAACTACCGCATCTGCACCTATTCTCTCCATTCTTTTTGCTAAAGCTACTGATGCTACTACTGGTATAACTTTTATTCCAGCTGCTTTTAATTTTTCCATATATATTCCTGGATTTCCTGCACCTGTTGTTACAACTTTAACACCTTCTTCTATACAAACATCTATTTGCTCTGCAACACTTTCCATCATTAACATTAAGTTAACTCCAAAAGGATTATCTGTAATAGATTTTGCCTTTTTAATCTCTTGTCTTAAAACTTCTGGCGGCATTCCTCCACCAGCAATTATACCTAATCCTCCAGCTTTAGATACATGTCCTGCCAAATTTCCATTTGATATCCATGCCATTGCTCCCTGGATAATTGGATATTTAATTCCTAATAATTCACAAATTCTATTTTTTTGCATCTTCTTTCCTCCCAAAATTAAGAGTTTACCTCTTTGGTTCTCAACTCTTGTCTCAGCTTTAAAAATTTATCAAAAGTTTCTCTCGAACTATTTATTATTAATTCTTCTGGATAATCAACTTCTTCCAAAAGTTCAATTGCCCTTTGAAACTCTCCTATGTGACCTGAATAATGAGCATCTGTTCCTAAAGCTATGTAGCATCTCTCTTTTTTAGCTAGTTCTAACATTTTTTTACAATTTTTCTTTGAACCAACTCTTGTAATTGTTCCTAAAGAGGTGTTATTAACTTCTAACGCCACGTTATTTTCTTTAGCTGCCTTCACTATTTTTTCATAGTCTACTGGAAAAATTGGATTTCCCAGATGCACTATTATATCAGCTTTTTGCTTTTTTATCAAACTCAATATAGCTTGTGTATTTTTCTCGATATCATCTATGTTTCCATATTCATCTACAACATGGAATCCTGCTAAAATTAACTCCATATTTTCATAAATTTTTTGATTTATATCTAACTTTCCATTTTCATTTAAAATATTAGCCTCTACACCTTTTATAACTCTTACCCCTTCTATTTGCTTTGGTAAAATAGCAATATTAACAAGATGCCACCAATGTGGAGTATCTTGCAAAGCTGGTCCATGATTAGTTATTGCGATAACTTCCATTCCTTTTTTAGAAGCTGCACCTATATTTTCTTCTAATGTACTAAATGCATGAGGATTCACATTTGTATGAATATGTAAATCAATCTTATAATTTTTCATAGTTGATCTCCTTTAATAATTAAACTACATAAAAACTGTATAAAGAATATTAGCTACTACTCCAGCAACTATTCCACCAATTGTATGACTAAATATAGCTTTTCCTGTTAATCTTCTATAACCTAAACTATCCATCATTGCCACGTGAGTACTTAAATATCCACTCCATGTCATTCCCATAGCTGTAAATACTGCAATTTCTCTAGATGTTATCGCTCCATCATTGATAAATCTAGGAACCAACCCTAATGCAGCTCCTACGGCTCCTAAAGATGTTATTGGAAATGCCAAAGCTTTTGCACTTGTAAATCCAAAAAGTGGCTTTAAAATAAATTGTAGTTTTTCACCTATATAAGGTAGCAATGCAATTCCTTGATAAGCTTCACCTGTATAACCTTGCGGTCCTGGTCCATTAGTTAGCAATAAAACTGTTGTACAAATTATTAAAACTCCTGGAATTATTTCCATTCCCATTTGTACTCCATTTTTTCCTCCTTCTAATAAAGCTTCTAATAATCTTTCCAATACATTTCCATCTCTTATATCTCTATATTCAAAGAAATCTGAATCTGCAGATTCATCTTCTAAAGATTCTTTTTTTTCATTAAAAATCTTTTTTGTAAAATTAATCATTAGATTAACACTTACTATACTACCTACAAAAGCTCCTAAATTTCCTAGAACAACTGGAAATACAAGATTTTCATTCATACTACCACTTTGAGCTATCATAAATGTAGAAACTATAAATCCCATTCCAAAAGAAGTTCCTAAATTTGTTAAAGCTGGTAATTGATATTTCTTAAAATATTTAGTAAATCCTTTATCTGCTGACAAACTTAAAATAGCTGGATTATCTGAAATATATGTAGTCAAAACTCCTAAAGCTGCCGCCCCAGGTAATCTATATAATGGTTTCATTAGTGGTGATAGTAATTTATTTAATATTGCAATTACTCCAAATTCTGATAAAATTCCTGCAAATGCTCCTGCAATAACTGATACTCCCATTATAAAGAACACTGTATTTAACAGTAAATCATGGGCTGTTTTTATAATTGTATTAATCATATTGATTCCACCCATCTTACTAGATGTTAAATAGATTAATGTCGAAAGTATTGCTATACATACAACACCTTCTAAGCCCATAGCTTTTTTTCTTCTTGATTTTTTTGCATCCATGTTTTTTCTCCTCTTTACTTCCTTGCTACCTTATAGAATATCTTAATTTTTACTATTTTTCAAATTTTTTTATAGGAATATATATATCTATTATCCCTCCAAAGCCATTTTCAAATGGCACCACAACCTCATTTCCCACTTCAATAGAGTTTCCTTCAATTTCAAACTTATTATCTTTTATAAAACGATACAAATTTTCATAAGTCAACTTTATCATGTCAAAAGTAGTTTTATGCTTTAACATAACACAAATTTTGCTTTTTAAAACTTCTTCACCTGCTATTGATTGATTATCTGGAACTAAAATACCAATTTTACTTAGTGGTAATTCTGATCCTTCGTACAAATCATGTTTTTTTACTTCTGATATATAAATTATTTCCTCTATATTATTTTTATTCCCTAATCTTTGTAATTTATCATATGTTTCTGCTATTTCTTTTTGGTCCAAAGGATTTTTTATTTTTATAAAATAAACTTTCATTTCTTTTAAATTAATTATTTCAACTTTCTCTTCTAAATTACTTAACATCTCTTTTAAACATAATAT
>NZ_KI518135.1 GCF_000479045.1 Cetobacterium somerae ATCC BAA-474 | reverse complement strand
GAGATTATAAATAATAAATCTCTTTTCAAAATTTTAAAACAAAATCAAATTTTCTCTAAAGAGGATCGAATATTTTATATTATTTTAGTTTTATTAAAGTATTATGATTTAAACTTAAATTTAAATTTAAATACACTTTCCTCTATTTTAAATATATCTAGAAGAACTTTAAGTGAAGACTTAATCTCTGTTAAAAAATCTTTAAAGTTCTATCAATTGGATATCTCTAGTATTCCTAGCAAAGGAGTTAGTATTTCAGGAAATATTTCTAATATTAAAGGCTGTTTTCTTTCATATATTTTTAAATTTCTAGTAGAGTTTGAAGAGCTTCCACCTTTAATATCTGAAGATTATTTAAGTTTTTTTCAACAAAAAATATCTGAAAAAACTATTCATGAAATTGATTATTTCCTATATGCTTTTGATTTAGATATTTTTGGAAATAATAAAAAACTTTTAAATAGCATCTATCAAATATATTTAGATGAAAACTGTTCTGAAGATATCTCTACACTATCTCTAGAAGAGTTTAAAAAATACTTCTCTGATATTTTCTCTTTAAAACATATTGAAAAAGCATATACTTTTTTTAAAACTTCAACCTTGGGTAAATTCCCTTTAAAAGATATAAATATTTTTATTATAACTTTAAAGTTTTGTGCTGGAATTTTAAAAGAGACAAATATCTATTTAGATAAAGAGTATTGTAACCTTATAAATATCTTCTCCAAATTTATCTCTATAAATTGCTCTCAAAAGATATATTTCGAAAGATTTAGTAATAGAATTCATATTGCAAGTAAAGAAAGCTCTTTTTTGTCTTTATATGATCTTTCATTTCTTAGCTTGAATTTAAATAATAAAGCAAAAAATGAATGTTATCATCTATTTCTTGAATTAAGAAAAATATATCCTAATATTCAATTTTCTAATATTATTTTTCTTTATCTTTTAAATTTAAATAAAAATACTTTTTCAGAAGTTGAAAATACAATCGTTGTTTTTAGGGATCTTCCTAGGTTTTTACATCCTGTTATTAAAAATCTTTTTCTTTTAAAAGAAAATATACATATATCTCATTTTATCAAATATTATGAGTTAGATACTTATCTTTTACATGAAGAAGTTTCTTTAGTAATAACTTTTGAAAATTTAAATTCTAACTATCCTTTTATTAAATATTATCCTTTACCAATATAATAAAAATAACCTCTGTAGAAAAACTTACACAGAGGTTATATTTTTAATATTTGTATTAATTTAATCTTGCTACATAAATCTTTTCCTATTTTTGTTGGATGAAGTCTAAAAACTCTCTTATCATCAAATGTTCCATATTTTTGAATCAAGTTTTCTTCTTCCAATCTTTTTATACAAAGCGAAACTGATCCCTTTGACAAATCCAATCCCTTAGTTAATTCACACATAGTTATTCCTGGGTTCTCATTTATTCTTCTTAAAATCCTCTCATGTGTGTAATTAATATGATACTTCCCTAACTCTTTTTTTATTTCTGTTTTACACATAATACAACACCCCTAATAGATTTTATCTATATACTATTATAGACATTATCTCTTTTTCCTTTTTTTAACTTATTCTTTCAAAAAAAAAACACTTATCCCTCAATTTAAAAGATAAGTGCAACTGGCTACCATTTTACAGGCCCTATAGCTTTGCGTCCTATGATTTCTCATAGTTTGCCATATAATTTTGTATTCTAATTATATCCTATTTTTACCGTTTTATGCAATGTTTTTTTTACAAAATGCTCTATACAAAAACAATTACAAATAAAAAAGACGGAACATCTCCGTCCTTTATATATTATTAGGATTAGGTATTAGTTTGCTTGAACTTCTTTTGCTAAAGGCCCTTTATCTCCACTTTCAACTCTGAAAGATACATTTTGCCCCTCTTCTAAAAATCTGAATCCATCTCCTATAATTCCAGAAAAGTGTACAAAGTAATCTTTTCCTTCCTCACAAGTTACAAATCCAAATCCTTTCTCTTTGTTAAACCATTTTACAGTACCTTTTGTCATTTCTTTATTCCCCTCCGTGTTTATAATCCTTTTTGAAATTTAATTAATTTCTTATATATTCTAATAATATCATATATAATTTATAAATTATATATTCCATTTTTTCTTTTTATTGGGGCAAAACTGGTATATAATCATACCTATTTTTTTCATTCACTTCTATTTTAATATATCCCTATATATGATAAACTATTAGAATCGGGGGTGGTAAAATGAATACAACAGCTGCTAATATTTTAAAAGTATTATCTCAAACTGAGATGTCTATAGAGGATATGCAACTGTATTTTAATGTGGAAAAAAGCTCTATTATTAAAACTATTTCACAACTTAATGAATTTTTAATTTCAATTAATTTACCTATTATTTCAAAAGATGATAATTTTTACTTTCTAAAATTGAACTCAGAAGAATTAAAAGTTTTATTTGAAAATTTTACAATTTTGACTACTGATGAAAAGATAGATTATTTATTTATTAAATTTATTTCAAATGGTTTTTTAAACTTAGAAAGAGAAAAAGAGATTTTAGATATTTCAAGAAGTACTATTTTAAGATGTTTTCAAGTAGTTAAAGATGAATTTTTAAAAAATGGGACTACTTATGAATATTGTCATGGTAAAGGACTTATTTTAAAAAATCTTTCTAAAAATGATAAAAATCTATTTTATAAAAAATTAATGAAATTTTTTATTGAAGAAGATATACTTGTTCCAGTGCGAAAAAATCTTTTAGACTCTATTAAACTTTTTGATACAAAAAAAAGGCTTTCTCAACTTTACCCTATACTTAAAAATTCTGATATTTCTATAAATTATTTTTTACTTTCTTTTATATGCTCTTTAGAAGTTTGCATACATATTTTTGGAGGATTTAATTTTATCGATGATTCTAATTTAGAATTGGATAAATTTAAAGAATTACAAAAAAATATCAATATATTTGGAAGTGATTTTGATGAAGAGTTTAAAAATCAACTTTGCCATTTTTTAACATCTCTTTCTTGTGAAAAGGGGATTTTAGAAGCATCTATTATAGATATTTGTAGAAATTTAACTAATTCTATTAAAAATAAATTTCGTGTCAAAATTTCTAATAAAGATTTAGAAAAAATGTTATTTAATAAACTTTATCTTTCATTTTTTAAATACAATAATAAAATTGTAAAAATTATTAATGTTTCTTTTAGTAAACCTCATAAAATAATTTTAAATAAATTAGATGAAATTTTAAATGAGTTTTCATATACTCTCTATTTAGTGGATAAATTTATGATTGTATATGTTATCAGAAGAATTCTTATAGATGAAAATTTTTCAAATATAAAAAGTGTTCTTTTACTTTTCAATGAAGTTGTTGCAGTTGACCAGATTGTATTTAAAAAATCTTTAAAAAAATATCATCCTAATATAACATTTGATGTTGAAGCTACATTTTTCCATAAAAAAGATATTATACAAAATCATAAAAACTATGATATAATTATAAGTGATAGTAATATTGTACCTAATGTAAAAGTTGTTGAGTACTATAACACTATCAATATCCACAGTATTTTAGAAAATCATGCTTTAACGAGTGGATTAAATAAATTAAACACTATTTAAATATTTAAGAACACTTTCTAAGTGTTCTTTTTTATGTTCTGTTCCTTTAAAATATATGTTAAACTATAAATGTCGGAGGTGATTAAATGAATACAACAGCTGCTAATGTTTTAAAAATTTTATCTCAAACTGAGATGTCAATAGAAGATATGCATCTGTATTTAAAAGTTGAGAAAAACGCTATTCTAAAAACGATTTCACAAATTAATGATTTTTTAGAATCTATTGATTTACCTAAAATTGAAAAAAAAGAGGATATTTTTTATTTACCTCTCACTAAAAAACAATGGGAAATACTCTTTGATAATTTTAACGTTTTAACTGTGGAAGAAAGAGTTGATTATCTTTATATTAAGTTTATTACTTATGGATTTTTAAATTTAGAGAAAGAAAAAGAAATCTTAGATTTATCTAGAAGTACTATTCTTCGATGTTTTCAAAATGTTAAAGATGAATTTTCAAAAAATGGAACTCGTTATGAATATCTTCATGGAAAAGGTCTTTTAATAACTGAACTGAGCTTTACTGACAAAAAAAACTTTCATCGAAAACTTATGAAGCTTTTTATTGAAGAGGATATTTTAGTTCCTCCATTAAAATCTCTTCTAATGGATATTAAAAAATTTGATACTAAAACTAGATTGTCTCAGATTTATCCTATACTTAAATTTTCTAATATATCTGTTAATTATTTTTTACTTTCTTTTTTATACTCTTTAGAAATTTGCTCTGAAATTTTTGAAGAATCTCTATTTAGAAATGAAAGTTATATTGAAACTAAAGAATTTAATCATATAAAATCATTAATTAATAAATATGGTAGAGATTTTAATCCTAAATATAAGGATGAATTAACCTTCTTTTTAACTACCTTGATTTTAGATTACTATTTTTTAGACAAAGATAACAAAGTAAAAACCTTAAAGTTTTTACATATTTTAAAAACTGAATTTAAAATATCTAATTTAAACTCAGAGCTAGAAGATATGCTTTTTCATAATATCTATCTCGCTTTATTTAAATTTAAAAATAATATAGTAGATTTTAAAAATACATATTTTAATGAAAATGAAAAAGTCCTTTTAGATAAATTGGATTTTATTTCAAAAAAACATTCTTATGAGTTTTTTTTAGCAGATAAATTTTCTATTGTTTTTGCTCTAAAAAGAGCTCTAATTGAGGATAATTTCAACAACATAAAAAATGTTTTGTTTCTTTTTAACGAAATAAATGCAAATCACTATACTTTATTTAAAAAAAGTTTAACTAGACTAGCTCCAGATATAAAATTTGATTTAGAAGCTTCATTTTTTCATAAAAAAAATATATTAAGAAATTTTGATGAATATGACCTTGTTATTAGTGATGAAAAGATAAATCATAACGTTTTTGTTATAGATTTTTATTGTAATTCAAAGGTTCAAAATATTCTAGAAGAAAAAGCTTTCTGTTTAGGAGTCAATAAATTTTATAAAGAATAATTAAAAAGGTGGTCTTATCAAATAAAACCACCTTTTTGTTAAAATCTATATCCTATTCCTATTTTTATATTTGTATCTACTCTATCGTTATCTGCTAAACCTACTCCTGTATATAAATTATAGAAAATTCCATTTAATCTTTCATAATCCATACCTATCATTATACGTATCCTATTTTCTGTTATTTCTGGTCCTTTAATTCTAAAGTCAGTACTATTTTTTATTCTACCTGTTAAATAATCTCTATCCGAATCAAAAGTTTTTATATAACTTATTTCTCCTCTAAACTCTAATAGCCCATCTTTTAAATATTTTTTCTTAGAAAAATCTATTCCTACTAAAATATCTGTACTTTGGTAATTCTTTTTATCCACATCTATTGCTAAAGGATTATAATTTTCTTTTACCTTATCTTGAGATATCATCATATAATTTAATCTTAATTTTGGCTCTATAAAAATATCATTTTCACTTTTAATAAAATATCTTCCTTCTAAATAAGCACCCATACTATTTGTAGATAATTTCCCATTATTTTTAAAATATTGGTATTCATTTATTAAAACCCTATCTACATTATATTCATTGTATTGGTACCCTACTCCAGTTGTTAATCTAAATTTATCTATGTTTCTCTTTACATAAACCCCTATATAACCTGAGTTTCCATCACCCTTTGTTTCTTTTGACATCTTTAATTTTTGATTATTACCACCTATAGCTATTCCTAAAGATGTATCCTCTAATATTCCATACTCTGCCGTTCCTAGCATTCCATATGTTGATATATTACTTGAGTAACTATTTTTTTGAATTTCTTTTCCAAATCTATTATTTTGCTCATTTTTTCCAAATTTTTCATATCTATAAACTCCATGAGCTTCAGTTATCCACTCATCCTTTTTAGGCATTTTTGTTGCAAAAATATTATCTTGATATAATCTTAAACTTTCCTTAGAAGCTTCTCCTATAAATGCGTATGGATTGTTTGCATATATCTGATCTAATATAGAAACTAATTCTTTTTTTGCCTCTAATATACCTCTTCCGTCTTCATAGTCTAACGTCGGAGCCAGATAACCCTCCTCCCCTCCGTTTACTATACTGTCCCATATATCGCCTAAATCTTCTCTATCTTCTACCTCATTGTCTGGAGGGTTATCTGGTTTCTCTTCACCTTTATTATCAGGTTTTCTATCATCTTCTGGAGTATTTATAATATCATCTAAATTCAATGTATCTATTATCACATCTATTGTCTCTGTTGATCTCATAGCATAAGTATTTACCCCAGAATCTATTAACCAAATATCATCTTTTCCAGGTATAAATTTTCTCGCTGTGTGAGCTATAGAATATGTTCCCATTTCTGAATCTTTAAGATCTGTAACATCTGTTTCATTCATTGCAATAACTGTTCCGTTTCTTAATCCACTAGCTTTAAAAAATAATTTTGCTCCTGCTTTAATATCTGGATGATTTTCACCATCTGGAAGATGATCTCCTATATTTTCTTTTTCTCCAAGTATTATAGCTCCTGTATGATCATATAATGCATGTCCTATAACTCTTCCTTTTTCATCTCTTTTGCTTCCATCTAATCTAACTAATAGAGTTCCATGCTCTATATCTATATCTGTAGTTGCATTTACTTTTGCAGTCGAATAAAATGTAACTTTTCCATTTGTTTTTATCTCATCAAAATTCTCTATTTTATCATATATTTTAAGTTCTTCATTTGAATCACTATTCCCTAATTTCAAAGTATTTAGTTGTCCAGTTGATAATATATCACCATTTACTTTAACATCATTATCAATATATACTGTATTTCTATTTCCATCTACAGTTATTTTCCCATTTAATAGAGTATTTCCCATAATATCTATTTTAGATTCATCTCCTAATATCTGTATTATTGGGTCTTCATTTTTTATTCCACCACCATTTACCAATGAATCCAGAATTTTTAAATTAGTATTATCATTTAAGGTAATTGCAGTTTTATATGCATTTATTATTGAATTCTCTACTATAGTGCTTTGCTTATTTGCTAGTGTCAATGTTCCAGTTGATACTCCTGCTCCATTTAAAATCTTATTTTTATACTCTGGACCTGCAAGTATATAACCATCCAAATCTTTTAAAAGATTTGTTATTTCTCTTCCTTTATCGTCATAAGCAATAGTCGAATCTGATTTAATACTTACTATTTCTCCACTCTGATTTATATTTATATATAACCCATTATTCACTTCATTTTCTGGAGCCTTACTAAAAATAGATTCCCCTATTAAAATTCCATTATTTGCTATTTCATTTAATTTTCCTCTAAAATTAATAGCAATATTACTGCCTTTTATAACTCCTTCATTGAAAATATTTTTAATGTTATATCCTGAATATACTCCATTTCCAGATTTGCCATCACCAATTTTTGAAATATACCCACTAATAACCCCACCATTTTTAAGTGCTTCTATATTTGTTTGTATTCCTCTTCCATCAACAATTATTCCATTTCCGCTCTCGAAATTTAATCCTGTTGTATCAACTTTTCCTTCTATCACACCTGTATTTTCTATTTTTGAAGTTATAAAATCTCCACCAAAAGAGTGTCCAAAAGAACTTAAATGTACTCCATTTCCACTATTTTCTATTTTTGAATTTGAAAATACACTTCCTCTTACTACCCCTTGGTTAATTATTTCATCAACTTTACTTTCATAATTTCCAAAAGCCGTTATTCCATTTCCTATATTTCTTGAACTTTGATTTTCTATGAAAGCTTCTCCTATAACTCTTCCAAAGTTTTTAAGACTTCCTATCTCGCTCTTAAAATAATAATTTCCACCTAATAAATCTTTTGGAGATGCATTTATTCCATTTCCAGAATTATATAACCCACTCTTTCCATTTATTGATTCTGTTTTTCCAGATATGACTCCTTCGTTTTCTATTTTATTTAGCTTACTCCCAATGATTTTAGCTCCCATTTCTTTTTGTCCCGTGTCATTTCCTATAATATTTATTCCATTTCCATTATTTCCACTTATTTTAGTTAAACTATTAGCTAAGAAAGTTCCATTTATATAACCATTGTTGTTTAATGATCCCGTCTCTAAATTTTCTAATATTATTCCATTTCCACTATTAGTTACCTTATTAGCAAATTCTATTACTTCAATACCACCTAAAATTACTCCGTTGTTATCTAAATTTTCGATATTTTTATCGCTCTTTATTCCATTAGATACTAACTCACTATCCTGATTAGTTATATTTAAATTTTGAATTTTTCCATTATTATATATACTCATTTCTTCTTCATCTAATACAATACCCTGTGTTTTATCACTATCATTAAAATAATCTTTTAACTTTATAATGTTCTGGGTATAGGAATTTTTCTCTATTAAAATAAATAAAATAATTATATTAAATATAG
>NZ_KI518134.1 GCF_000479045.1 Cetobacterium somerae ATCC BAA-474 | reverse complement strand
ATAATAAAAAGGATATTAAAGATAAATTATGAAAATATAATATAAAATAACTGATGAAATGGAGGAGTGAATGTATAGGATAATTCTATTAGAAAATGAACAAATTTTATCATCTAAAGAGATAGAAGATTATGATGAAACTTTTAGGTATATTAACAGTTTAGTAAAACAGTTAGATAAAAATAAAAAAATTATAGTTCATGAAATGAGAAATGAGAAATGGGAAAAGTTTGGAGAGTGGAAGCTAGAATAGGAGAGATTATTTTAGCAATATTTTAAAAATGAGAAAAATTAAAAATTAAAGATAGTTAGTGATGGAGGAATTATGAAGTTAGAAAGTTTTGAAAATAAATACAAAGAAGTGATAGATGAAGGTTGTATATTAAGTGGATATTTAAACTCCTATAAACTAACTATATTCGGTATATATAATGAAGATGGAACTTCTATGGTAAACTATATAATGCAATGTGAATTGGAAAGTGGTGGTTCTAGTGTTAAGAACTTTGAGAACTGGGAAGGGTTAGTTCTATATGTAAAAAATTTAGAGTCGCTTTAAAATATAGTTTCTTAGATATAGAAATAAAAAAGGAGGAGTGAAAATGTCTTTGGATACGAAAAATATTTCAATTTTATTGCATGAGAAAGTGGATCCAAAAAAAGGAGCAGAAAAGTTTGAGGAGATGTTACTAGAAACTGAAGCAGTAGAGTTAGCATATATGGCTGTTAGAGATAGAATTTTATTTACAAATAAAAGGTTGATTATAATTAATGTTCAAGGATTAACTGGTAAAAAAATAGATTTCCATACAATTCCATATGATAAAATAAATTCTTTTGCTATAGAGACCTCAGGAACATTTGATTTAGATGCAGAATTAAAAGTTTGGGTATCTGGTTTAGCAGGAGTAGAGATAAAGTTTTTAAAAGGGATTGATATTAAAGAAATAGGTAAATTTTTAACAAAAAAGATAATTTAAATAGAAAGTAACTTTAAAATATGGGGTGAGATTATGAAGGGCGGATTTAAAATGCCAATTTTTATACTTTTTATAGCTTTATCTATAACTTCACTAGGTGGCGTAGTAGATGACTATGAAAAAGAGATTTCTAGATTAGAAAAACAGTGTGAAGAAAAAATGTCTAAAGATTATTCAACAACTGGGATGGTATTAGCTACGCAAGAGTACTATGAGGAGTTAGATAAGGTTTTAAATAAAGTATATAAAGAGCTTATGGCAACTCTTGATGAAGAAGGAAAGGTGGATCTTAGAGACTCTCAAAGGGAATGGATAAAGTTTAGAGATAAAGAGGTAGCTTTTGCAGCAAATCTCTATTCTAAAAAAGATGGCTCAATTTGGAGACTATCTACACCAAGCATTATGACAAATTTGATGGAAAATAGAATTAGAGAGTTAGCTAGCTATATAGGAGATCAAAGAGATGAGTTGTTTTAAAAGTAAAAAAGCTCTATTACGTAGTTGTAGTAGAGCTTTTTTAGTTTGATTTTATAAGTTTTGAGTAGTATTATGTATTTGTGAAAGGCTTATTGAGGGGGAAAAAGTGGAAAATTTAGATAAATTTAAAAAAAAATTAGAAATTATAAGTTTTAAAGATTTATTGGAAAAAGATTTGAGTATTCCCAATTATCAAAGAACTTATAGTTGGAATAGAGAAAATGTAGTAAGACTTTTAAAAGATTTAGAAGAAAACTATTCTATGAAAAGTGAAGACAAAGTAAGGTTAGGGACACTTATACTTTTCCAAAATGCTGATAATGAATATGAAATTATTGATGGCCAACAAAGAATAGTAACTTTATTTTTAATAAGTCATGTATTAAATATGGTAGATGAGAAAATTAGCAAAGTATTTTCAGATATTGAGTTTGATGAAGTAGGAGAACAAAATATAAGGGCTAACTATAGAGAGATTAAAAGTTATCTTGATGAAAATGAAAATTTTAAAAAGAAGTTAAATGAGAATTTTTTGTGTAAAATAGAATTTTGGGTAATTGAAGTAAAAAATCTTGAATTAGCTTATCAGCTATTTGATTCTCAAAACTCTAGAGGACTTTCTTTAAGTGGAATAGATATCTTAAAAGCTTATCATCTTAGAGCTTGTAATTATGATAAAAAAGCTTATGAGATTATAAAAAAATGGGAAGGTTTAGAAAAAAGTTTTGAAAGAGATTTTGAAAAGCAAAATAGATTAAAAGAGAATGAAAAAATAACTTTTGAGGGAAGAGAAAATAGAGATTTGCTATCTAAATGTTTTTCTATTCTATATAAAATAAGAAAATGGAGTAGATTAGAAAAAGTAGAGGATTATGATGTTACTTCAAAAAAATGCAGAGATAGCTTTTTAAAAGAGTTTAAAGGAATAGAGTTAAATTCTCAAAACTATAACCACTTAAATAGTTTTAGAAGTGTAAACTTTCCATATAAACATCAAATATCCGAAACAATAATAAATGGAGAGACTTTTTTTGAGTATATATTCTTCTATATTAATGAGATAGAAAAATTAGAGTTGAAGATGAAGGAAAAAGATATCGCTCTAGAATATGGTGGCTATAAAAGAAGTGGTGACTCATATATAAGAGAGATGTATGAAGCTTTATTATTACAAGTTTGGGATAGATATAATGAAGAGACTGTGGAAAAACTTTATAAAAATTTATATAAATGGAGTTATATTTTAAGATTGGAGAATACTTCAATTTTCTATTCAACTATAAATAATAGAGTTATTAATGAAAAACTTCTTTTAAATATTAATAACTTTCCTTTTCCACCAACTCTTGAAGAGTTAAGAGTAAAATTTGATATTTCTAAAAAAGATGAAAAGTATAAAAATAATTATAAGGAAATTATTGCAGTTTTTCAAGGGGGAAAGGAAAATGTGTAGTGGAACAAATAGATTAAAAGAAAAGGATGAAGGTATCTTTTCAATAAAAGAGTTATTTGAAAAAGAGATTGAGTTAAAAGTTCCTTTGTATCAAAGAAGATACGCTTGGGGAAAAAAAGAGTTGGATCAATTATTTTATGATATTTATTGGCAAATGGAAGGGGGCGTAGAGGAGTATTTTATAGGAACTTTAGTTTTATTTAAAAAAGGTAGCTTATATGATATAGTAGATGGACAGCAAAGGGTAACTACTCTACTTTTAATTTTATTAACTTTAAAAGAAAATAGTATAGAGAGAAAACTTAGATTGAGGTATGCAGCTAGGGAATCAATTGAAAAAATTTTTGAAAGTAATTTAGAAAAACTAGATTTGGAAGAGTGTAAAGAGATTGCTATTAATAAAAATATAATAGAAAATCTTCTAAATAGTTTAGATGAAGAGAAGAGGCAAAAATTTAATGAGTATTTTTTAAAAAAAGTTAAATTAGTTGTAACTATTTTACCTAGTAATACAGATGTTAATAAATACTTTGAAATAATGAATACAAGAGGAAAGCAATTAGAACTACATGAGATACTAAAAGCTAGATTTCTAAGTAGGATAGAAGAAGATAATAAAAATAGATTTTCCATACTATGGGATATTTGTGCAGATATGGATACTCATGTTAGTAAAAAAATAAAGAGTTGTGATAACATAAATATAAAAGAATATAGTCAGATTTTAGACTTTAATGCTTCTGGCAAAGAAAATACAAATAAAAAATCTCTAAGGAAAATTTTAGGAAGTATTGATGAAAATTTAAATAATACTAAAGAAAATCAAAAAGCTGAAGTGGATGAAAATGAGGGAAAATATAAATCAATTATAAATTTTCCAAATTTTTTATGCATAGTAAGAAAAATATTAGAGGAAACATCTAAAGATAGTATAAGTTTAGATGATAAAAATCTACTTAAAAATTTTGAAGATAAATTAAAATTAGATGGAAATAAATTTATATTGGACCTTTTGAATTATAGACTTTTATTTGATAGTTTTATAATAAGAAGAGAGGAAAAAAAAGATTGGGTTTTAAAAAAATGTATTCAAGAGAACAATAAAAGCTATGGTTATAGAAATACATTTTCAAATAACGAAGATAATGAAGATAATAGTTCGAAAAAAATCCGACAACTTCAAGGGATGCTACAAGTGTCCTTTTCAACACAGACCTATAAAAATTGGCTATATGAAGTTTTAAAGTTTTTAGGTGAAAAAAGTGTTGATATAAAAGATATAAAAGAGTTATCTCAAAATTTAGTAAGTGATAATGAAAAAACTTTTTATATAAAGCTAAAAGAGATTGCAAAAGAAGCTATTTTATCAAATGATGTTTTAAAAGATAAATTAAATAATGGTGTAAGAACTCCTCACTCTATATTTCATCTATTGGATTATATAATTTGGGAAAAAACTGTAGAAAGTGAATTTGAAAAGTATAAGGAGCTTCTTGGAGTTGAAGAGGAATTTAAATCAAGTTTGAAAAAATTCAGATTTATGTATTGTAATTCAATTGAGCATGTATATCCACAATCTGAAAAAATAATTGATGATTTTGGGAATCTATGTTTAATAACAAAAGAGTTTAATTCAAGTTTAAGTGATTCTAGTTATAAAAGTAAAAAAGCTAAATTTGAAGAGTATCTAAAACATCAAGAAAGTTTTGCTAGTTTAAAGCAGGCAATTATTTTTTCTATGGGAAATAAGAAAGATGAGTGGAATGAAGAGGATATACAAACTCATGGAAAAAATATGATTAAATTATTGGAAGAGTTTTAAAATTACGGATTAAGAAAAAACAGCCTGTTAAGGGCTGTTTTTCACTATTGTCTCATTATATTTTTACCAGCAATTCTTCCAAAGACAATGATATCAGTTATAGCATTTCCACCAAGCCTATTAGCACCATGAATACCACCTGTAACTTCTCCAGCAGCGTAAAGTCCATTGATAGGAGCATTATTTTTATCTATAACTTGAGCTTTTTCATTAATTTTTACTCCTCCCATAGTATGGTGAAGAGCTGGGAAACGAAGTGTTGCATAAAATGGCCCTTTTTCAATTTTATTACCCCAGATCTGCCTTCCTAAGTTATTACTTTTCTTTTCAACAGCTTGATTAAAATCATTAATAGTTTTAACTAAAACATCTTCAGGAATTCCAATTTCTTTAGACAACTGTGCTAATGTTGGAGCTTCAATAACAGTTCCTTTTTTTATAAGTTCATCTAAATCTTGACCAGAAGTTGTTTTTCTATCTGAAGGAATAATTTGAGAATCATTAATCATATAATACTGCCCATCTTTTTGAGCAAATGTAGCCAAACAAATTTCATCACGTCTACCATCTTCTTTAACATAACGATTCCCATCTTTATTAATAAAAATAACATTATCAACGTTAATAGTTGGACCAAATCTATCAGCAGGCATAGGTAGCAGTTGAACATGCTTCATATCAACTAATTGAGCATTGACGTCTTTAGCCATTTTAATACCATCACCTGTAGCTCCTGGATGATTAGTATTCTCTAAAGTTTTAGGTAAATTTTCTTTTTGATATACTCCATCATCTAGATACTCTTTAACCATATCAAAATTAGCAGCATATCCACCGGTAGCAATAATCCTTTTTACCAATAAACTCTATATCTTTTCCATTTTTATCAGTAGCAACTACACCAATAACTTTACCATCTTTTTCAATAAGCTTAATAGCTTTAGTTTCTAAAAATATTTTGCCACCATATTTAGAAAACGCTTTTTCTAAAGTATTTATATAACCAGTTCCAAGAATATCTTCAGCTTGATTTGTTCTTGGCCAAACAGAACCGATAACAGAACCAATCTCTTTTTTCCATTTTAATCCATAGTTTTCAAGCCACTTAACTCCATCTAAAGCATTTGAAGTCATAGTTTCAACAAGTTTTTTATTAGCAACCTTATTACCACCCTCCCAAGTTTGGGTAGTATGTTTTTCTATAGAATCTTCAATTCCTTGTTTTTTTTGTTTTTCAGGATTAACAGCATTCATAGCACCACCAGAACGAATAGTGTTTCCTCCGATAATGGGCATTTTTTCTAAAATAATAACGGATTTGGCTCCATTTTCATAAGCTGAAACTCCAGCGGCCAAACCAGCACCACCAGCACCTATTATTATAACATCAGCTTCTTTATCTAATAAAGGTATCTCTGTTTTAGTATCTTTGACTATTTTTTTTGAAATTTTTTCAAAGTTTACACCAGAATTTTTTAGTGCATTTTTAGTAGCTTCAATAATAGCATTACTTGTAAAAGTAGCTCCTGCTACTGTGTCAACTCCGAGAGTTTGATTTTCTATAATCTCTTTTGGAATTGATTTTAAAGCAAAATCACTAATTCCTTTTGTTTCTTTTTGCTCTAAAATATTAAGAGACAAAATTTTAGAGTCTGTTGTTTTAACTTCAACTTTAATTGGACCACCGTATCCTTGAGCACTGCCAACGTAAGTTCCTGGTTTAAATAAAGTGTTAGAAAAACATAGACTGGTCATAAATAAAAAAATAGGTAAAATTAAAGATTTAAATTTTTTCATACTCCCCTCCTTGTTTTAATGTGTTACTACTTTAATACCCCGTTTTATTCAAAAAGTAAATACTAGTATTTTACTAAAAGTTAAAGTCTGGATCTGGAATACGAGTATGTCTAAATTCCTTTTCAGCATCTCTAAGCTCTTCATAATCTAGTTCATCATCTTCGTAAAAGTCGTTAAATTTACCTTCCCACTCTTCGTTTTCATTATAATCGTCTTCTAAAGTATTTTCTTTTTCAAGCTCTTCATCATTATCAAGTTTTTCTCCAGAAAAATCTTCATAGTCATCTTCAAAAAAAGTATTTTTGGGCATACATCCCCCTTAATTTAAATAGATTATATTGTAGTTAAAGTCATAGTAGTAGTATTTTCTATGATATTTATGGTAGTAATAATATATTTTAGCTCGAATTAAATCATTTTTAAGGCTTTCTCTTTCTGTAATAATTCTATATTCAGCATCTTTATAAAGAAATTTAAATTGTTCTTTTTGAATCTCTCCTTTGGATTTTAAACGCTGAAGTTCTCTTAAATTCTCATTTAATCTTAAATCTAAAACTTAATTTTGCATTTGTCATAACCTTCAACTATATCAATAGAGTTAGAAGTTTCAGGAAAACTAGTATAATCAAGTTCTTTTCCATATACAAAAGTATTCAGTATTAAAAATATAATTAATCTTTTTATATTCGTACTCCTTTATAAAAAATATTTAATTTTAAACTCTTTTAAAGGTTCTACTAAAAGAATTCAACTATCTTTTTTAGATTGACTAATTATATTTGAAATTTTAAAAAATTTGATTTTTTAAAAAAAATGGGGTATATATAATATCAATTATAGCTAAAAGAGGAGGCTTTTATGTCATTACAAAATAAATTTATTGATTTAGTTACATCAGAAAAAATAGAAGATTTTTTATCTAAAGACTCCTTGGTTTGTTTTTCTTTTACATCAGAAATTGATAGTTGGCAAACTTTGGCAGAGTACGATGGATGGAAGTTACAAATTAATACTAAGAATGGAATATGTAGAGTAGTGGATTCACATATTATAAGAAAAGTATCATCTTCTGTGAAAAAGATAGAGGAGTTAATAGAAAGTTATATAGAAAAAGTTAATGAAAAAGTAGAGTTTATGACTCTACTTTTTTGTTAAAATAGTTTCTTATTTATTTCTTGAAGAAATTTTAAAAAAAATTAAAAAAGTTTCTAATAGATAGAATTATAATTATATTGTATCATATGGATAACATTATCAAAAATTGGAGGGAAGTATGTTAAAAGGAACAGTTAAATGGTTTAATAAGGAAAAAGGATTTGGATTTATAACTTGTGAGAATGGGGAGGATCACTTCGTTCATTTTTCAGCAATAAACGCTGAGGGGTTTAGGGTTTTAGAAGAGGGGCAAAAAGTATCTTTTAGAACTGAGGGAGCAGATAAAGGATCTCTAGCAAAAGACGTAACAATAGGATAAGCCAATTTTAGAGTGAACATCAAGCTTCACTCTTTTTCTTAATAAAAGGGGGAAACTATATGGATGGTGAAAGAGTAATTTTAGCAAGAAATGGGGATGAAGAGGAGTTAGAAAAATTTTTTTGGAGTATAAAAAAACATATCAAAGTATAATAAAATGTTTTATTTAAAAGGTGGGGACTCTAACAACTTACTTCAAGAGGGATCTATAGGTTTAATGAAAGTTATTTGGAGTAATATTTGATTCCTTTCTTTAAGGATTATAGAACAGAAACTATGATAAGAAAGGTTTTTGAAAGCGATGCCAACTTATAAAAAAGATATTGATATTACTAAAGCTATAATAGAAGATTTAGATATAATATTATATAAAGAGCTTAAGGAAAGATAATAAAAGAACTGAGCTTTTATTAAATTTTATTTATACTTATTTTATACTTTTTAAGTATGTAAAAAATAATAGATATAGTTTAAAACCATTATT
>NZ_KI518133.1 GCF_000479045.1 Cetobacterium somerae ATCC BAA-474 | reverse complement strand
TGAAGGTTTACACAAATATTTAATTAGACCCACTTATTTCAATTTTAATATTTTTTAAATAATCAATAACAATATCTTCAACGCTAGAGTAGTAATTAATATTTTCTCCTTGAATTAAAGAGGTATATTCTTCCCCGCCTGATGACATAAAATCTGTTACAGCAATATTATAGTAATTATCTAAAATGATAGGATTATTTTTTATATAAATCTCACTAACTCTCTTGTATGGTGGATTATTTGGGTTAAAAACGACTCGCATGCCAGAAACTTGAGCCATTGCACCTAAAGGTTCAGGAAAGGCTTTTAAACCATTCTCAAGAGCTTCTTTTAAATTACTTCCTTTTATTTTTTTTGTAACAATATGATTATTAAAAGGAATTGATTTAAAAATATCTTCAATTGTTATATATCCTTGAGAGATCGATTCTCTAATACTACCTCCATTAATAAGTACAGCATCAGAATTTGTTTTCCAGAGAATAGCATCAGTTATAAGTTGTGTTAAATTTGTTTCTTTACATCTAACAGATTCTCGATCGCCAATTAATGGAAATTTTGAATAAGCTATAGTTGTTTTACTGATAGAGTTTTGTGTATTTTGTATATTTGCAATTATGTTTTCAATATAAAAATTATTTTCATAATAATCTAAATCATTTGAACTCATTAATTTATATTTCCATTTACTTTTTTTATCGTTTAAATTTAATTGAATAATAGCAATATTTTTATTGTAACTTCCAGCTTGACTGATTAATGTATTATTAACTATACATTTTTCTTTTATTTCAGTATGGCTATGTCCATCAAAAATTATGTCAATCTTGGAGAAGTTATTAGCTAAATTAAAACTTTGATTAATGATTTTGGTACTTTTATCACATCCGAGATGAGTTATTCCCACAAATAAATCAATGTTTTTATTTTCTAAATTATTTAATAGATTTTTAACAGATTCTTCAGGATTTGTAAATTCTAAGTTTATTATATTTTTTGAATTTGTTTTATAATAAGTTTCAGGAGTAAGAAGTCCAAAAAAGCATATATTAAATTTATTAAAAGTGACAATATCATATGGAAGAATATTGGTATTATTATTTTTATCAATTAAATTTAAAGCTAATGTTTTATAGGTCTGTAAATTTATAAGTGATTTTAAGTGATTAAATCCATAGTTGAAATCATGATTACCTATAGTTACATAGTCAAATTTAAGAGCATTAAAAAGAGTAATAATAGATTCACCTTTAGAAAAATTTGCGAAAGGAGTACCATGAAGTGTATCTCCAGAATCAATTAAGAAAACTTTACCATTTTTTTTATTATTACGTAAAGATTCTAAAAAAGTAAATAGTTTAGGAAAACTAATGCTGTTATTTTCACCATTAACCCTTCCATGAATATCGTTAAGATGTACAAAAGTTAAATCATAATTGGTATTATCAAAAATCATAATGCCTCCTAAAAAATTGTATTTTTCCAGTCTATCACATAATTTATAAAAATGATATATGCTTCTTGATTTTTATAAATAAATTTTGTTAAGATATAATTATAGAATAAATTTAAAAGGATGTAAAATTAATGAAAATAATAATAGATGCAGATGCATGTCCTGTAACAGATATAGCTGTTAAAATAGCTAAAGAGAAAAAGATACAATGCTTAATAATATGTGATAATGCTCATAAAATAATGAGGGATGAAGTTGAGACAATAGTTGTTTCTCAAGGTGCAGATGCAGTAGATTTTGCTATTATATCTAAGACTGATAAGAAAGATATAATAGTTACTCAAGATTATGGATTAGCTTCAATTATTTTGTCTAAAGAAGCTTTTGCAATAAACCAAGATGGATTGATTTATAGTAAATTTAATATAGAAAGTTTACTTTTTAGTAGGCATATGTCTCAGAAAATGAGAAATGCAGGAAAAAGAACAAAAGGTCCAAAGAAAAGAACTATGAATCAAAATAAAGATTTTGAAAAAAATTTAATAAAACTTTTAGAAGATATAAATAAATAGTTTGATTAAGGAGGAAGAATGAATACTAATCAATGTAAGAATTGTGGAAAAGAATTAGAAAAAATTGGGAATGAGTATATTTGTAAAAATTGTAATAAAAGATATACGAGAAAAGCTTATTGTCCAAAAGATGGAATTGAACTTGAAAAATTAGCTGCATGTGGATCAATAAGCTATTGGTGTACCAAGTGTAATGAACTAAAATCAAGAAAAGATGTTATTTATAAATTAGAAGAAGTAAAATAGAGGTTTAAGGGGAAAATATGGGGATAGAAGAGTTAGAAGAAAAATTAGAGAAAATATCATTGGGTTGTGAGAAATGTAAGGCTAAAATGTGTAATATTTGTCCTAATGGACAGATAAAAAAGACAATTAGAAATAAATTAAAAATATTAAATCCATCTTTAAAAAAAGAGAAGAATTTAATAAAAAAAATAAGAGATTTTCTTAAAAAAATTAAAACGAGGAAATAATTTAAATTATTTCCTCGTTTATTTTAAAGTTAAATGTTATCTCTAATAAGCTTTAACATTTGTTGTTTTGTCATAGCTCCTGGAATGGCAGTTTTTATTTCACCATCTTTTCCAATGATATATGTAGTTGGAAAAGCTCGAATTTTGAAGTTATCAAAATATATGCCAGTTTTATCAAAAACTGTAGGGAAAGAATAGTTATTTTCTTGTAAAAAATATTTAATTTCATCAATATTTTTATCTTGTCCGTTTGGATTTTCTTCCGTAACAGGATTTGTTATCCCTAGTATAATAACATCATTTTTATTTTCTCCAAATTCTTTATAAAGTTCTTCAATAGTTGGCATTTCTTCTTTACAAGGTGGACACCAAGTAGCCCAAAAATTTAGAAAAACAACTTTACCTTTATAGTTGGATAAAATATGTTCATTGCCATATTGATCTAATAAACGATAACTATCTTTATTTAAAATGGTTTCTGTATTATTAGTTATTGAACCATTGAGTGTTGATGGAATAAAATAATTAGATAGTTGATTCGTATATCCCAAAAATGTAAGTGTACCTATAATTACTAAAAATCCTCCAGCAATTTTAACTGTGTACTTTAAAAAATTTTGCTTAGATTTAAAAAAGTTTAATAAGGTTGTTGTAAATAGTCCTATCAATAAAAAAGGTATAACAAAACCTAATGAATAAATAAATATTAATAAATTTCCAATACTATTATCCTTTAAAGTAGCTGCTAAAATTAAAACTGAAGAAAGAATTGGTCCAACACAGGGAGTCCAAGCAAAACTAAATGTAAAACCAGTTATAAAGGCTACAAAAGGCGTTATTTTTTTATCACTATAAGCAATTCTTTTTTCTTTGTATAAAGGATTTAATTTAATTATCCCAAGTTGAAATAAACCTAGAATAATAATAATAACTCCACCTATTTTAGAGATTATATCTTTTTGGCTAAATGCAAGGTCACCAATTGTAGTAAAAGAAACTCCTAAAATAAAGAATGAAGTTGAAATACCAAATATAAAAAATAAAGTATTAAAAAAAACTTTCTTTTGATTATAACTAATATTTCCATAACAGTCACTTTTTTTTCCATTCCCAGCTAAAAAGCTAAAATATATGGGAATTATAGGTATTACACATGGAGAGAAAAAAGAGAGAAATCCTCCTAAAAAAGTTAAAGAATAAAAAAGTAATCCAACTTCCATACTAAACTCCTTTATATTTAATTAATATCAAAAGAATACAGTATTTTTTATAGAAAAGCAAGACAATAAAAAAGAAAAACTTCTTTTTTTAGTAGAGTATAAAAGATATAAGGAGATGGTTATATGAAAGATAAAGAGTATTATATAATAGTTGCATCAATTTGCTTTTTTAGTGGATTTATAAACATTATAACGTTAACTTATTTTGGTTACCCGATATCACATTATTCAGGAACATTTACTTCAGTTGCAAAATATATTTATGATATTAGATTTTATAAAAAATTGGTTGAACTTATTATAATGATATTTTGTTTTATGGGTGGGTCAATTTTATCTTCTATTGTAGGTAGTAATTTTCAAGAGATAAATATTAAACGGTACGGAAAGATAATAGTAGTTTTTGGTTGTATAGTGCTAATAAGTTATTTTTTAGATAAAACCGATAAATTGTTTTTATTTTTTTTAACTTTAACTATGGGATTTCAAAATGGAATGTCAATAAGATTTAAAGGTAGCTTAATAAGAAGTACTCATATGACTGGAAATTTAACTGATTTAGGGAGTTATATAGGAAAAGTTCTAAAGGGTGAAAAGAATAAAATTGAGAATATATTCCTATCAGCTTTAGAAATAGGACAGTACATTTTAGGGGGAGTAGTTGCTTTAATTTTATTAGTTTTCTTTAAATCCTATATATTATTATTGTATGGGATACTTTATATAAGTTGTGGCTTATATATGAGTTCAAGAAAATAAAAAAAGTTGATATTATTACAATATCAACTTTTATGCAGACATGATATAAATATATTCTAAAATATCCTCAGCCATTTTATATAAATTGTCATCATATAATGAATTTTCAATACTTATACTACTTTTAGGATAAACACTTTCATTGCTTTTATGAACTATAGTGGGTATATTGAAGGCAGAGGCGATATGAGTAATTCCTGTATCTACAGAGATTACTAAATCAGCTTTTTTAATTAAACTGCATAAATCTAAAATAGAATTTTCTTTTTCTATTTTTCTTACTTCAGCCCATTTTATATTAGCAAGATTATTGAGTATAGAATTTTCTTTTTCCATAGGAATACTTCTTGAAATAGTTGAAGCAGTTCCGTTATATAAAATTAAAGGTTTTTTCTTTAAAAGTCTATCATATTTATTTTTTTTATCAAAATGAATATCATAAGTCCCTCCAGGATCTTTTATTCCAAATACTTTTAATATTTCAATTCCATTCTCTCTCATGTGATTTTGTTTTTTAGTTATTTTGTCAATAATATCAAAATGTTTACTATATTTTCTTTCAATTCCAATAATTTTTTTTGCATTTAGCAATTTCATAAGAATTAGTTCTCTTAAATAGATACTTCCAACTAGTTCAATATAATAATCAAATTTATTTCTATATTTTATTCCTGTTTTAATATTTTTAAAAATATCAAAAGATTTTTTTTGATAAGTATTATCTATAATAATCTCTTTTATATATGGATTTGCTGAGGCTAATTCTTTTGTAACCTTACTAGCTAAAATAGACACTTCATATCCATTTAAAGCTAATCCTTTTATTAAAGGTGTTTTAAATAAGTAATTTCCTATTTTTTGACAATCGTTAATTAAAACTTTTTTTCCTATTACTTGAAGGTTTCTTTTTTTATCTAAAAATAATTTTCCAATAATATATCCCAATTTTTTCATAGAACCATCTCCTTTTATATATTGATATTATCTAATATAAAAGTAAAAAAATGGTAAAAATTAGAGAAAAAATTATTTTATAAAAAAATCAGAGATTTTTGTTTATATATTTCTCACGAAGAGATTCTAAAACTTTATAAAAGTTGTCTAAAATTAAATCCCAACAACATTTATTTTGTAAAGGACTATAATTTGTTTTTAAAAAAGTCAAAACTGATTTTTCTCTGTCATTTAAAAGAGAAGAGTCTACTTTGTTTAATTTTTCTATAACACTATCATTATAAAGAAAAAATAAGTTATCATCTTTTGAAATATTTTCTAAAATTTTTCTTATGTCTTCAGTATAATAGTCATAAATGATATCTTCTACAGATTTAGGTAAAGAATCGACATTATAAGTAGCTTCAACATCTTGGTCTAAATCTTCGTAATTTACATTCCAATTTTTAAAAACGTAATTAATATGTTTTTCTATAAATTCTTGCTCAAACATTTAAATCACTCCTTTTTAAGTTGGACAAATTTTTAGAAAAAAGTATTTACTTTAATTCATCTTTAAATAGTCCCATATTGATAGTATCGTAATACTTACCATATCTATACAATTCTTTTCTATTTCTTCCTTCCTCTTTAAAACCGACAGCTTCATAACATCTTCTACCAGCTTCATTAAATTCAAAATAATCTAATTTTATTTTATGAATATTCATTTCTTCAAATAAAAATTTACAAAGAACTCTTAAAGTATCAGAACCAAAACCAAAACCATGATATTCTTTACCAATCCATAGTCCAATTGTGGCGACACTATTTTTTCTATCTAGACTATTTATCCCACATCCTCCAATATATTCATTAGTTTCAAGGGATTCAATTGCAAAATTAAAAAGTTCTCCGTTAGGAGCTAGGTTTTTATCCATAAAGCTTTTTTGAAATTCATAAGATAATGGAAAAATAGTTCCAATTGATAGAGTATCTCTTAGATTGTCTTCTTCAATTAATTTTAAAACTCTTTCAACTTCATTTGAATAATAAGCTCTAAGCTTGATTTTTTTACCTTTAAACATAATAAATCCCCTCCATTTTAAGATATTGACATTCATATTACCTTTAATTTGTTGAAAAGTCAAATATTTTTTCTATTTCTTAAAATAAGAGAACTACTCATATATATATTTATATTTTATATATAAATATAACTTTGTATTTAT
>NZ_KI518132.1 GCF_000479045.1 Cetobacterium somerae ATCC BAA-474 | reverse complement strand
TTTAGAATTTACACAAAATTTGAAGAAGACTCCAACTACTTCTCCTACTTCATCTATCTCGTCTTTATCAAATATTTTTATCCGTTCTTTTGCTTCACTATTTTCAAAAATATAACTTTCATTTTTTAATTCGGATAAAACTTTATTATACAGTCCTAAATAGTCAGTATTTTTTGTTGCTATATAATATAACTTAGAGTTTTCTAGGTTATCTAATTCAAATATTGGAACTATTTTTACTCTAAAAATTGGACTATTTAAACCTTTTATTACATAATTATTTTGTAAACTTTTTATAAAATCTACTATCTCTAT
Source organism: Cetobacterium somerae ATCC BAA-474 (assembly GCF_000479045.1). Lineage (NCBI taxonomy): Bacteria > Fusobacteriati > Fusobacteriota > Fusobacteriia > Fusobacteriales > Fusobacteriaceae > Cetobacterium > Cetobacterium somerae. The sequence goes on along the minus strand of NZ_KI518132.1, from coordinate 1,127 downwards.
TTTACAATCTAATGTATCTTCTGTTTTAATTTTATTTTTTGCACTTTGGTATTCTTCGTGTAATTTTTTTAATAATTTAATTTTTACGGGATCTATTCCTTCCATTTTCAATTTTTCTAAGTAACTATTATTTTTTCTAGTTCCAACCATTATTCTTATAGTCAAAGCTGCACTTTGATTAGATGGATTTTCTATATATATTTTCTTTGAAGTTATCTCCTCTCTTAATAGACTTATATATCTCATATACAAATAGAAAGCTTGCTTAAAGTACGATTTAGAAAAATATTTTTTTCCATCTAAAGTATTTAAATAATCTATTAACAGAGATTTTTTGTATAAGCTTCCCTTTAAAGCGTTCTGTAATGAATCTTTTTTTATTTGATTATCATTTTCGTCAGCAAATTCAACAAAATTTAATTTTTCATAATAGCTTATAAAATATTTTATATCTAATATATCATTAATGTTCCCTTCTGGAAGTAAATAGGTTCCTGTTAAATATTTTAATATTTTTTCTTTTTTCTCTCTTAAATTTTCGATTAATTTTTGTTTTTTTTCTTTATTTCCACATAGATTCATATAGCTATTTTCCTCAAGAGGATATTCTTCTATAAACTCTTCCAATAATCCTTTTTTAGTAATATCTGGTAATTCTTTAAATTTTATAAAATAAATATTATGCTCATTCCAATTTAAAAGATTATCAATGAATTCATTTTTATTTTTTCTTAAAAAGTCTTTTATTTCCTCTTCTGTTTCATTTTTCTCTTCATCTTTTTCATAAAAACACAGATAACTTTCTTCCACTGTTTTAATTTCTTTTAAAATAAACTTTAGAAATTTAGATTCTATTTTAGTATTTAAGGTATCTACTGTATCGAATGCCAAAACCACCGAATTAAAAAAGTCTATATTTTCCTTCTCTTCATTAATAATAGTTTTTTTTATCCAGATTTCTTTGATACTATTTTTCTTTAAATAATTTTCTATATTATAAATTTTTTCAAATATTTCTATAGATATTTTTTGCATGCTCACTCTCCTGTAGTTATTTTTTAGGTATAACTTTTCTATTATTTAACCACATTTATAAGTTAAAATCAATTTTTAAAAACTTATTTTTA
>NZ_KI518131.1 GCF_000479045.1 Cetobacterium somerae ATCC BAA-474 | reverse complement strand
AAAACAGATATAGATAATATATTTTATCATTCCTCTTTAAAATTTGATTTGCTAAAATATCATCTTTATATTTATTAAACAGTAAAGATATTATCTCATACTTTTCATGTTTTGCACATAAATTTATAAAAATTTCAAATTCTTTTTCATATTTTTTAATTTCTGTAATTCTTTGAAAAAGTTTACTATACATTCTTCTAGCTTCATTTGTATTTTCTAGTTTTAAGTACATCTCTGCTAAATCAATTATATATTTAATTTGATCTATTTTTGACACCTTTAAAATTCCTTCTTCAACTAACCATTTATTATTTATTTCTCTATCTTTTATAACTTTATCTAAATATTTTTTAGCTTGTTCTTCAGAAGTTTCTATAAAGCTCTCATAAGTTATTGTAAGCTCTTCACCTAACTCTTCAACTATTCTCTTTAAGTTTTTATAAAAAATAACACTCATTTTTTTACTTAAAGATTTTCGACCACTTTCAACCATTCCTAAGTATGTCTTAGAAACTTTATCCCCTGTTATATCCTCTTGTTTAATTTTATAATGTTTTCTATATTTTAGTATCTTTTCTCCTGGCGATAAAAACATACTATTCCCCCTTAAAATAAAAAACTGTTTATTATAGAATATCAAATTTTACATATTTTTACAATAAAAAATACCTTAGATTAGTCCAAACTCTAATCTAAGGTATTACTTTACTCTTTTTCTAATAATACTGTTTTATTATTTTTAATATAAATTTCTTCATAATCATCTAAAGAATCTAATGCTATTTTAGACATTGGAACTATTGCAATGATATTAAATACTGTCATTAATGCCACTCCCAAGTCTCCTAATTCCCATACAAACAGATACTGAGCCATTCCACCTACAAACATCATAATTAATGCTAAAATTTTATATGCATCTTGAGCCTTCATTTTATCACCAAATAAAAATGCTACATTAGATCTTGCATAGAATAATATTCCTAAAAATGTACTAAAACTAAATAAGAATAATATTACTGCAACTAAAGGTGTTCCAATACTTCCTATATGATAATCCATACAACTTTGAAGTAAATCCATCCCCATTTTCCCATCTCTAATTGATTGTGGTGCTAAAAGCATTGTAAATGCCGTACAACTACAAACAACTAAAGTATCTATAAAAACACCTAAAGCTTGAATTAACCCTTGTTCTACAGGATGATCTACATCTGCTGCTGCCGCTGCACATGGAGCTGAACCACTTCCAGCCTCATTTGAAAACAAACCTCTTTTTACTCCTTGCATTAATACTGCTCCAAATCCTCCTGCAACTATTTGCCTAGCACCAAAAGCCTCTTCAAAAATTTCTAAAAACATTCCAGGAACTGAACCAATATTTTTAATCAATATAAAAAGTGTTAAAGAAAAATATAATATTGCCATTATTGGCACTAATTTATTTAAAACATCTGCTATTTTATCTTTTCTTCCTTTTCCAAATAAAACTATTGCTCCTAAAGCTGTCATTGCAATTGATGTATAAAGTGGTGATATTCCAAAAGCATTATTAAATGATTCTGAAACGGAGTTAGAAACTATTTGTGTTATTCCAACCCAAGTTATTAATCCAGAAATTGCAAATAAAATTCCACAAAGTCTAAAATTAGAAGATTTTTTATAGTATCTTTTTCCATTTTTAGATACAACATCTGAGTCTTTTTCCAAATTTTTTTCAAATGGATCGTCCTCTCTAGATTCAGCAATAACCTCCATTCGATTCATAAAATAAGCTGGTCCACCTCTCCAACCACCAAACAAAGGATCTTTTTCTTTATAAATTTGAGCTAATGTACTCTCTATGAATGCAGTATTTGATCCTATTATAGCTGCTATCCACATCCAAAATATTGCTCCAGGTCCTCCAAAAGACACTGCAGCTACTACGCCAGCTAAATTCCCCATTCCCACTCTAGAGGCTGTAGCTATAAATAGAGCTTGTAATCCAGAAATAGCTTCCTTATCCTCTTTATTCTTACTTTTTAAAACTATCCTTATCATCTCTGGAAATAATCTAAAAGATAACATTCTAGTTTTAATACAATAATATATTCCTGTAGGAATTAACATTAAAACTAATAAACTTAAACCAATATTTGCTTCACCAACATTAAATAATATTATATCACCCCATAAAAACCCATTCAATGCACTAACTGCTGTTTTCAACGGTGATAATAATGAATCTATAAACCCCATCACATACCTCCTAATTTTATTTTAGTAGAAAGTTTTATGTAGGTATTTCTAGATTAAAATATCCTAAAGTTATCTTTAGGATATTTTAATTTTTATTATCTATTTCTGTGAAAATCTTCCTGTAAAAAATCTTAAACAAGCTGGTTCATACTCCCACTTTAATCCTTTTATTTGCTCTTTATTTTTGTACAGTTCTATTATTGTATCTGCTACATAATCTAAGTGAGCATATGTATAAACTCTTCTTGGAATTGTTAATCTTACTGTTTCTAATTTAGGATAATGATTTTTTCCTGTTTTTACATCCCTTCCTGCTGATATAATTCCTCTTTCCATTGTTCTAACACCAGAATGCTCATAAATAGATGCTGCTAAAGCTTGAGCAGGAAAATCATCTTGAGTTAAATGTGGTAAAAATGCTCTTGCATCTAAGAAAATTGCATGTCCTCCATAAGGTTTTACCATAGGTACCCCTGCTGCATCTAGCTTTTCTCCTAAATATCTTATTTGATTAACTCTATGACTTATATATTCATAGTTTACAGCCTCTCTAAGTCCAATTGCCATAGCTTCCATATCTCTTCCTGCCAATCCACCATAGCTAGGCATTCCTTCAAATTGAACTACTGTAGCTGTCGCTTGTAGATATAATTCATAATCATTCATACATAAGAATCCACCGATATTAGTTAAACAGTCTTTTTTTCCACTCATTGTACACCCATCACCATATGAAAACATCTCTTTTACAATATCTTTTATAGATTTATCTGCATATCCTTCTTCTCTTGCTTTTATAAAATAAGCATTTTCTATACAACGAGTTGCATCATACATAATCTTAATTCCATGTTTATGAGCTAGTTCTGAAACAGCTTTTATATTAGCCATTGATACCGGTTGTCCTCCAGCTAAGTTAACTGTAACTGCCAAACAAACATATGGTATTTTTTCTGCCCCCACTTCATCTATTAATGCTTGTAATTTCTTTAAATCTACATTACCTTTAAATGGTAAATCTATTTGAGAATTATGAGCTTCGTCTATTATAATATCTCTGAAAGTCGCCCCATTTCTTTCTTGATGAAATCTTGTAGTAGTAAAATACATATTTCCTGGAACATAGTCCCCTGGCTTAATTGTTAATGTTGATAAAATATTTTCTGCTCCTCTTCCTTGGTGAGTTGGAACTACATATTTAAATCCAAAAAGTTCTTGTACTGTTTTTTCTAAATGGTAGAAGTTTCTACTTCCTGCATAAGCTTCGTCTCCCAACATTAACCCAGCCCACTGAGCATCACTCATGGCATTAGTTCCAGAGTCAGTAAGTAAGTCTATATAACATTCATCTGATTTTAATAAAAACGTATTATATCCAGCTCTTTCAATAGCCTCTTTTCTCTCTTCTTTAGTCATAATAGCCATATTTTCAACCATTTTTATTTTATATGGTTCTGGTGCAAATCCTTTTGACATAATAATTCCTCCTCATTTATTTTTTCTTGTTGATAACATATATACTCCATTTTCTTTTTTATGTCAATAACTCTTATTTTAGAACATTTTTAATTGTTTTAAATATATTTTTTATTATAATCACAAGAAAATTTCTTTAGTTATATTTAAAACAAACCTTTTTATGGTTATTTTATAAGAAAATAGTAATTCTCACTCTTTCTAATTTC
>NZ_KI518130.1 GCF_000479045.1 Cetobacterium somerae ATCC BAA-474 | reverse complement strand
GAGATTATATCAAAGGATTACCTATCGCAATCTATTGATCCAACTAAGATAGTAACTGAACTTGGATGGTATCCTGAAACACCATTTACAGAGGGAATAGAAGCAACTATTAGATGGTATTTAGATAATCAAGGATGGGTAGAGGAAGTAGCCTCTGGAGATTATCAAAAGTATTATGAAGAGATGTATAATAACAGATAATAAGTAGCTAGAGTCAGTTAAGAGGGAGTGTACTAATATTTTTTAACTGTTTTAGTATCAATATTCAATTGTTTAGCAACTTGAGATTCTTTTAATTTTAGAGGTAATGCCTTTAACTTTTTTATTTTTTCAAACATATACAGTCTTTTCAAAGCAGCCATCTCCTTGTAATTTAATGATTGTCACAGAAAGTTTATTGTTAAAATATAAGTTTTAGGATATTATATAATTAGAAATAATTAAATTAAAAGAGGAGAGAGAGTACTAATGAGTAAAAATTTTAGAAAGATATTAATATATTTTAGTGATATTGAAAAAACTTTCAATATTTTTAAAGAAGTAGAAAATTGGAGTATTAAAGGTGAAAAAATTTCAGGAATTCAATATGTTGTTTTTGAAGGATATGGTGATAAAGTTTATTTTATATTTTCTGAAGAAGGAAAAATGTACTCAACAAATGTACTAAATCAAGATAAAAAGATGATTAAGTATGATGATGAAGGAAAAAACTTTAAATTGGAATTAAAAGATGATATTTTATTTAAACTTTATAAAGATTTAAATAGAGTATTTAATTTGATATTTTCAGATGAAGATAGAGATACCTACATATATGATGATGCTTTTTCTATTTATATTTCTCTATCAGATAATGATTTAAATTAGTTGGTAAATTAGAGATAAACTATCTATTTTAATAAAAAGAGGGATATATGAGAAAATTGCTAGAAATATTGAAAAAAGATAATACTAATAAAGAAGTATTGAAAACAATAAAAGAAGAGATAAAAAAAATATCTACGAATGAAAAAAAAATAGAAGAACTATTAGAGCTGATGGATAAATTAAAAATTTATATAGGATTTGATAGAGATGTTGTTAATGATTATTTAAAAATCTTAGGGATAGACTTGATGGAAAAAAATTAGAGAAAAATTTAAATCGAAGTA
>NZ_KI518129.1 GCF_000479045.1 Cetobacterium somerae ATCC BAA-474 | reverse complement strand
GAGCAAGAGATGCAAAAATTAGAAAAAAATCCAGTTATAAGTGCATTAACACAACCAGTAGCTTGGGCTCCTATACTAGCTGTGATAATTGTTTTACTTGGAATAGAATTTCCTCCTATTTTAGATCCTAACTTTGAATTAATATCAAAAGCTAACTCTGGAGTTGCTGTATTTGCAGCTGGATTAACATTATCAGGATTAAAATTTGAATTTGATTTAGAAATTATTTATAATACGTTTATTAAGCTAATATTAATGCCTGGACTTTTATTAATAGTTGGATTACTTGTAAAATTAGATCCAATACACCTTCAAATGCTTGTACTTTCAGGAGCTTTACCACCTGCATTTTCTGGGATTATTATAAGTAGCCGTTATCAAGTTTATGTACGTACAGGTACATCCTCATTAGCTGTAAGTGTACTTTTATTTATGGTTGCTGCACCGTTCTGGATATGGATAACAAGAATGGCATCAACATGGAATTTTTAGACTTCTAAAATAAATAGTATAACTAAAGATGAGGAGAGTAATTTATGAAGAAACGATATTTGATATTTTCTTTTCTTTTAACTTCAATTTTATGTAATAAAGCTTTTGCAGAACTCAAAAATACAGAGATTGGAAACAGCATACAAACTTCTTATGATAAGAGAATAAAACAAGAAACAAATTTCTTAGAAAATTCATTTACTCCTTATGGAGAAGTTGGAACTATATTTACAATTTATGGAAATTCCGGTAAGTATAAAACTGCGACAGCTCATCCTATGCTTTACTTAGATTATACATTCACACCTCAATGGTCATTATTTTTTGAATGGAATAGATTAATGAATATCTATAGCGGTGAATATGAAAAAGATAGTAATAAAGCTAATCATAATTTTAGTGTACCTAAGGGCTATTTTGAATATATTCATACAAACTTTTTTGATACTAAAGCTATTTGGAGAACTCAAATAGGAGCTAGACAAACAAATTTTTTTAAAGATTCTGATGATAAATATTGGACTTGGATAAGTTCCTCTTTAGATTTTTATAAATATTTTCCAAAGAGTGAAAATTTTGAAGTATTGCAATTTGCGATACAACCATTATATTACTATGGATCATTTGTAAAATCTAATCCTAATGGTCATATGAATCATGCTGCACTTAATTTATTAACACAATTTAAAATTTATGAAGATTTTAAATTTCAATTTAACGGATACTTATCTAAGGAATGGTATAATGGTGATTTTAAAATTGATAAAAAAGAGGAGATGAATTACTTTGCAATTGTTTCTTGGCTTGAATATTCTAAAAATATTTATCAATTTAATAAAAGAACAAATCTTCAATTTAATTTTGCTACAGGTTTTGATCCGTATATATTCACAAGTAGTAGTGAAAAGAATTGGAAGCCAACATTTTGGATAATAAATCATGGGTATGGTTGGTTATGGCCAACAAAATTAGATAGTGATAAAAGTTACTCTAATATGTTTAATGCTTTTGTTTTACCTCAATTAAAAATAATATATAATCATTCTGAAGATTTAACAATGGATTTATTTGTGCAAGTCAAGTATTCAAATCAAGTTTGGGGTTCTTCGCAAAAAGATTGGAAACTTCAACCTCAAGGAGGAGTTGGAATTACTTATAGATTTTAAAATTAAAAGCTG
>NZ_KI518128.1 GCF_000479045.1 Cetobacterium somerae ATCC BAA-474 | reverse complement strand
ATTTCACCAGTAGACTCTAAAATATAGTTAGCGAGTCCTTGAGTTGCTTTTCTAATAGTATACTTGTTAATTCTATTGATACCAACTCCTCTAACTCCTCTCATTCCACCAGTTCCAAAAGAAAGATTTGTATAAAATCTATCTTCTATTTCTGCCTCGTTTCCTTTAATACTTTCTAAATCTTCTCTATCTTTTAAGTCAATATAATCTGATGTTAACCAATTGTTGTAATTTTCTAATGTAAATTTATCCATTTTACAAATCCTCCCCTTAAATAATATCCCCCATATTAGAATTTGAGTTTTCACTAATAGGTTCTTTTTTATTTGCAATAATAACCTCTGTTGTTAAAATTAAAGCTGCGATAGATGTTGCATTTTGTAAAGCTGAACGAGTAACTTTTGTAGGATCGATTATTCCATTTTCAATCATATGAACATACTCTTCAGTAGCAGCATTTAATCCAAAACCATCAGGTAAATTTTTAATTTTTTCTATGATAACTCCACCATCTAATCCAGCATTGATAGCTATTTGTTTCAATGGAGAACTAAGAGATTTCTTTAAAATGTTAGCTCCAATTCCTTCTTCGCCCTCAAGAGTAAAATCATTCATTTCGTTGGCAATTTCATTTAATGCTACACCACCGCCAGGAACAACACCCTCTTCAATAGCGGCTCTTGTCGCATTTAAAGCATCTTCTATTCTTAGTTTTTTTTCTTTCATCTCAACTTCAGTAGCAGCTCCAACTTTAATAATAGCCACACCACCAGAAAGTTTAGCTAATCTTTCTTGTAATTTCTCTTTATCATAATCAGAATCAGTGGTAGAAATTTGGTTTTTTATTTGAGCAATTCTACTATTTAAAATATCTTGATTACTAAAGCCATCTATAATAACAGTAGAATCTTTTGTAACTTTAATTTTTTTAGCTTTTCCTAATTGAGAGAGATCAGCATCCTCTATTTTCATACCTTTTTCATCAGAAATAACCTGTCCACCTGTTAAAACAGCGATATCTTCTAACATAGCTTTTCTTCTATCTCCAAATGCAGGAGCTTTAACTCCAATAACATTTAAAGTGCCTCTTATTTTATTTAGAACAAGAGTTGCTAAAGCTTCCCCATCTAAATCCTCTGCGATAATTAAAAGAGGTTTTGACGTTTGAACAGTTTTTTCTAAAAGAGGAAGAAGTTCTTTCATCGTTGAAATCTTTTTATCAGTAATTAAGATATATGGATTTTCAAGAATAGCTTCCATTCTTTCTGAATTCGTTACCATGTATGGTGATAGATATCCTTTTTCGAACTCCATTCCTTCAACAACTTCCAAAGTTGTATCCAATGAACGTGCTTCTTCAACACTAATAACGCCACTTTCTCCAACTTTTTCCATAGCTTTAGCTATTAGATCACCAATCTCTGTATCTCCAGCAGATATTGATGCAACTTGAGAGATTTCACTGTTAGATTGTACTTTTTTTGATTTTTTTAAAAGTAGTTCAACTGCTATCTTAGTTGCTTTTTCAATACCTTTTTTTAGAAAGATTGGGTTAGCTCCAGCAGAAACCATTTTAAGTCCCTCTTTAACAATAGCTTGAGCTAAAATTGTAGCAGTAGTTGTTCCGTCTCCAGCAACGTCATTAGATTTAGTAGCAACTTCTTTAATAAGTTGAGCTCCCATATTCTCAAAAGGGTCATCTAGTTCAATCTCTTTGGCAATAGAAACTCCATCATTTGTTATTAAAGGAGCGCCATAAGCCTTTTCTAAAACAACATTTCGTCCTCTAGGACCTAAAGTTATTTTAACTGCATCAGCTAAAATATTAACACCATTTTCTAATTTTTTTCTTGCATCAGCATTAAATTTAATAATTTTAGCCATAGAAAAAACCTCCGTTAAAATTTAATCTCCTCTTTTAAGTATTTTATAAGATCATCTTTAGTCTCTTCATTTCTAAGACCAAACTCTATATTAGCCTTTAGAAGTCCAATTTTATTTCCTATATCATATCTTTTACCTTGGAAATTATAGGCAACTACTTTTTGATCATCATTTAACATTTTTAAAATAGCGTCGGTAAGTTGAATTTCTCCTCCTTTACCAGGTTCAGTAGTTTCTAAATATTTGAAAATCTCTCCAGATAGAAGGTATCTTCCAAGACATGCTAAGTTAGAAGGTGCTTCTTCTAAAGTTGGTTTTTCTATAAAATCAACCATTTCTACAGTATTTTCATCTAAAATAGCAGCAGGTTTAACAATACCATATTTAGATACATCTTTATTTTCAACTTCTTGTACACCAATAACGCTACTTCCATATTTTTCATAAACATCAATAAGCTGTTTAGCAACAGGAGCAGTGGGATTATAAACAATATCATCACCTAACGCAATAACAAAAGGATCATCTCCAATAAATGATTTTGCTTTTAAGATAGCGTGACCTAATCCTAAAGGATGATTTTGTCTAACATAATAAATATTTGCCATACTAGAAATATCATCAATCTTTTTTAAAAGTTCAAACTTTCCATCTCTTTCAAGAGTATTTTCTAACTCATATGAAAAGTCGAAGTGATCCTCAATAGAATTTTTATTTCTTCCAGTAACAATAACAATATCAGTTATTCCAGATTCTACAAGCTCCTCTACAATGTACTGTAAAGAAGGCTTGTCAACAATGACAAGCATCTCCTTTGGTTGAGCTTTTGTTGCAGGTAAAACTCTAGTCCCTAATCCTGCAGCAGGTATAACAGCTTTTGTAACTTTTTTCATGAATAATTCCCCCTAAAACTATTTTATCTTAGATCCTATTTTAACACTTGAATCTACTTCAACAAGTTTTAATCTTTTCTTTTCAGTAGAGCTTAATAACATTCCCTGAGAAAGAACTCCTCTTAAAGTAACAGGAGGTAAATTTAAAATTGCTAAAACTTTTTTACCAACTAGTTCAGAAGGTGTTGGATAATATTTTGCAATTCCAGAAACAATTTGTCTTATTTCATTAGCTGTTTTTACTTTAAATTTAAGAAGTTTGTCAGCTCCCTCAATATTGCTAGCTTCTAATATTTCAACAACTTGAATATCTATTTTATCAAAATCAGCGATTTCTATTGGATTTTCAATTTTTAAATCTTCATTTATAGCAAGAGGATCTTTTTTAGCTTCTTTCTTTTCAACTTCAAGTCTTGGGAATATAGGTTCAGCAGTACCTAAGATATGTCCTTCGTTTAATAGATTCCATCCATCAACAGATTCTAGACTAGCTTCTAAAATATTATTAGAGAAACCTAATTGGTTCCAAATCTTTTGAGATGCTGTTGGCATATATGGAGCTGTCAAAACAGCAACTTTATAAAGAGATTGAACTAAGAAGTTCATAACTGTTGCTAATCTTTCATTTTTAGTTTCATCCTTTATAAGTAACCAAGGAGCAGTTTCATCAACATATTTATTCATTCTAGAGATAAATTTCCAGATAGCCTCTAAAGCTCTAGAGAATTCTACTCTATTCATATGATAATCAACTGCAATAACAGTTTCGTTCCAAAGAATTTTTACACTGTCGTCGATCTCTTCGAATACCTCTCCTTTTACAATTGTTCCGTTGAAATATTTTCCATACATTCCTAGAGTTCTATTTAAAAGATTTCCTAGGTCATTAGCTAAATCAGAGTTAATTCTTGTAACAATTGAAGGTGTTGAATAATCTCCATCATTACCAAAATTAACCTCTCTCATTAAACAGTATCTAAAAGCATCTACACCGTATTTAGCAATTTCATCTAATGGTGCCACAACATTTCCTTTAGATTTAGACATTTTTTCACCTTCAGAAGTCCACCAACCATGAGCTACAATTTTATTTGGAAGTTTAATTCCTGCTGATAAAAGCATACAAGGCCAAATAATAGCATGGAATCTAAGAATATCTTTTCCTAAAAGGTGAACAACCTCTCCATTATTCCAGAATTTGTCAAATAATTCAGGATTATTCTCATATCCAACAGCTGTTAAATAGTTTGTTAAAGCATCAAACCATACATAAGTTATATGTCCAGGAGCAAACTCAATTGGAATTCCCCATTCAAATGTATTTCTAGAAATAGATAGATCTTGAAGTCCTTGTTTTATAAATGAAACAACCTCATTTTTTCTAGAGTGAGGAAGAATAAAGTCAGGATGACTTTCAATATGCTCAAGTAAAGCATCTTGATATTTAGACATCTTAAAGAAATAAGATTCCTCCTTAACCATTGTTAGTTCTTTACCACAATCAGGACAGTGGTTTCCATTTACAATTTGATTCTCAGGAACAAATGTTTCACAAGAAACACAATATTTTCCTTCATATTCACCTTTATAAATATCACCTTTATCATAAACTGTTTTTATAATTTTTTTAACAGCCTCTTTATGTCTTGGTTCTGTAGTTCTTATGAAATCTGTATAATTGATATCTAATGCTTTCCACATATCAATAAATCTAGGAGCCATAGAATCTGTCCAAGCCTGAGGAGTTAAATCTCTCATTTTAGCAGCTTCCTCAACCTTTTGTCCATGTTCATCAGTACCTGTTAAAAAGAATACATCAAAACCTTTTGATTTTTTGTATCTAGCTAAAACATCAGCTGCAATAGTTGTATATGCACTTCCAACATGTGGATCTCCATTAACATAATATATCGGTGTTGTTACATAAAAATTTTTACTCATCTATTAATCTCCTTTCAAAACGTTATTTTTTTTCATTTAATATTTTTTCAGCTTCTTTATCTATTTGGAATAGGGCTTCTTTCGCTAAATCTAAATAATCATCTAAATTAGCATCACCAGGAATTAAAATGGGGTCTCCAATTAAGCAAACCATTTTAGAAAAAGGTTTAGGCATTTGAAATTTATCCCAAGCTTTTTCAAAAGTCCATTTATTACTAAATGCTACACCAACTGGAACTAGAGCTTTTCCAGATTTTTGAGCAAGATATAACATGCCAGGCTTAACCTCATAAATAGGACCTTTTGGTCCATCTAATGGGGTTCCCGCACTATGACCACTCTTAACTAATTTAATTAATTTTAAAACTGATTTAATTGAATCCTTTCCAGAAGAACCTCTAACCATAGTAAAGCCCATTTTTTCTAAAGGAATAGATATTAACTCTCCATCTTTAGAGGGGCTAGCTAAGACAGCTTTTTTTTCAGATAGATTGATTAGTCCTAGAGAGGCTCCAACAAGTTTATTGTGCCAAAAACCACATACATAATTTTCTCCCTCAACAAGTTTAGGACTTTTTATAATCTCTATTTTCATTGTTTTAGAAATAATTTTTAGTAGGTAGTAAAGTATTAAACCATATCTTTTATATTTATTATTTTCCATTAAAAAACCACCTATAATCAAAGTATTTTCAAATAATTATAACATAAATTTAAAGTAAAAAAAAGCACCAATACTTATTGTATCGGTGCCTAAAATTCAAACTAGAATAGACCTGGGATATTGATTCCACCAGTAACAGCAGACATCTCTTTCTCAGCTAACTCATCAGCTTGTCTCATAGCCTCAGTAACAGCAGAAAGAACAAGATCTTCTAACATCTCTTTATCTTCAACAGCATCTTTAATAGTCTCTTCAGATATTTTTATAGAAACGATATCTTTTTGTCCATTAGCTTTTACTACAACAGCTCCACCACCAACAGAAGCCTCAACTTCTTTTTCTTTTAATGATTCTTGAACAGAAAGCATTTGTTGTTGCATAGCTTGAGCTTGTCTTAAAATATCAGATTGAGAGTTTCCTCCAGTAGTTTTTTGTCCTTTTAGTTTTCTAACCAATTTAATCCCTCCTAGAATATATTGTGTAATTGTTATGATTATATCATAATAGAGAGTAACTTTTCAACTAGAGATTTAAAAGCTTAGGTATAAAATTGGTTTAAAGAATATATCTTCATTTTCAATTAAGTTTTTAAGATTTTCACTTTTGGTTAAAGATTTAAAAGAGAAAAAAGTTTGTATAGGAAATATTGTTGACTCAAACATAGTTTTTAAATCCTCTTCATAAGAAATTTCAGTAACAGAGTAATTGTCATTTATATTCAAGTCTGTAGCTAAAGTTTTTATAGTTGCATTTATTCCACCAATGGAATCAATAAGTCCAATTTTAATAGCTTCATCTCCTAACCAAACTTTTCCTTGAGCTATTTTTTCAACTTCTTCTAATGGTAAATTTCTTCCATAGGCAACTTTATTTAAAAACTCTTTATAAACCTTAAGATTAGAATTATATATTTTCTCTTGTCTTTCAGGAGTCATTGGAGCTGTTAAAGAGTACAAATCTGAATATTTACCATAAGATATATCATTCATATTGATACCAATTTTATTTGTAAGTTCTTTAACGTTGGGAATAAGACTAACAACTCCAATAGAACCAGTTATACTATTTTTATCAGCAAATATTTTTTTAGCAGCAGTTGAAATATAATAACCACCAGAAGCTGCTACATTTCCAATAGAAACATATATTGGCTTTTCAACATTTTTAATAGCATTACAAATAATATCTGATGCTAAAGCAGATCCACCAGGAGAATTAACTCTAATTACAATTCCTTTAACATTGTCGTCTTTTTCAGCTTTTTCCAAAGCAGAAATAAATTTATCAGGAGTTATAGTGCTAGCAGTAGGATTTTTAGAAGATGTATAATTAATTTCACCATCAGCATAAACTACTGCTATTTTATTATTAGATATTGTAGGTTTAAAAGATGGAATATACTCCTCTATATTAGTTATATTTTCAATATTTTTTTCTTTTTTGAAATTCTCCCAATAATTTAAAGTACTTATTAAATTATATTTTTTTAAAGATTCTGATGATTCTCCCATTAATTCTCCTGAAAGAATTGTAGAATTTAAATTATTAATTTCAATTGAACGGTTTTTAGATAAATCTTCAAGAAAAAAAGAGTAACTTTTATCTAGGATTCTCTTTAAATCAGAACGATTTTCTTCAGACATTTCACTTCGAGTATAATTCTCACCATAAGTTTTAAAGTCTCCCACATGAATAACATTAACATCTATTCCCAATTTTTCAGTTAAACCTTTAAAGTACGGGATATCTTTATTATATCCAGTAATGTTTACAGCAGTGGATGCTGCGGGAGGCATAATAATTTCATTAGTATAACTACTTATTAATAAAGAGTTGTTATCTAACATAGCTCCATATGAATATACAGGTTTAGTTGAAGTTTTAAATTCATTCAAAACTTCTCCAAGTTCATCAATTTGGCTTCTGCTTAAAGAGTTATCATCTAAAAATAATATAATTCCTTGAACATTAGAATCTTCTTTAGCCATACTTATATTATTTAAAAGTTGATAAAAATTTATACTCTTAGAGTTAAAATTAAGAGGACTTTGAATTAAAGTCTCATTAAACTCTTTAGCCAAATCTATTTTTAAGTATGATTTTTTAGTAATAGGGCTTTTTTTAGTTTTAGTAAAATAATTAAAAGCTAAAATTATTAAAACTAAAAGGAATGCAAACTTTATTATCATTGAAGAGATTTCTCTAATGATAAATTTTAGAAAGTTAAAAATCCATCTAAGTAAAAGCATATTAGATATCTCCCTTCTCTTTTTTTAGTTCCTCTTCTAAAAGATCTAAAAGTCTATTAAATTCTGTAGCAACAGCATTAAAAGCATCTTTTTTACTTAAGTCAACACCAGCTTTTTTTAGCTGATTCATAGGATGATCATTTCCACCAGATTTTAGAAGAGTAAGATACTCATTTTTTGCTTTCTCTCTTTCTTGAGGAGTATATTTTGTATTCGTTATTCTGTCATATAAATTTGCTGATGAAGCAAAACTAGTTGCATATTGATATACATAATATGGAGAGTTATAAAAATGAGGGATTCTTGCCCAAATAATCTTTTGTAATTCATCCATAGTTAATTCAGTTCCAAAGTAATCTTTAAATAAGTTTTCCATAATATTATTTAAAACTTCAGGAGTTATAGCACCACCATTTTCTACAATTTGGTGTGCTTGATACTCATAATCAGCAAATAGAGATTGAATATAGTAAGTTCCAACAATTCCACCGATAGCTTGTTCAATAAGAGCTATTTTCTCTTTAGGATCAGTTGTATTTCTTAACATATTATCAAGTAGTAATCTTTCATTAAATGTTGATGCAACTTCAGCAACAAAGATAGTGTAGCTACTAATTGGATATGGTTGATTTTTAGTAGATAACATAGAGTGCATAGTATGTCCAAGTTCGTGTGCTAAAGTGAAGACAGCATCCATTGTTCCGTTATAGTTAAGTAACATGTATGGATGTACATCGTATATATTTAAAGAGTATGCTCCACTTCTTTTGTTAGGTGTTTCATATACATCTAACCACCCTTCACTTAGAGCTGTATTTAATCCATTATAATAATCTTCACCTAAAGGTTTAACAGATTCTAAAACTGTATTTTTAGCTTCCTCATATGTAAATTCTTTATTGTAATCTACAATATTTACAGAGTTATCATAATAGTGATAGTCAGATAAATTTAAAGCGTTCTTTCTTAAAGCTATATATCTTTTTAAAGGTGCCGTATTTTCTTTTGTAGATTCAATTAAAGATGTGTAAACATCTAAAGGAATATTTTTAGGATTTAAAGCTTTTTCTAAACTAGATTTATAATTTCTAGATTGAGCTGTGGCAAAATCTCTTTGTAAAATACTTTTATAAATTGAAGCATATGTATTTTTATTAATATTAAAAGAGTTATAAAGAGCTTCAAAAACTTTTTTTCTATCTTCTTGATTTCTATTAGTTGAAATTACTTTAGAATAAACTCCATTAGTAACAGTAGTTTTACTTCCATCAGATAATTCAACATCATTCCATTTAATATCTGAGGTAGATAATTCACTGTATATATCAGATGGAACACCTAAATATTGTCCAAAGTATGATAATAATTTTTCTTTATCTGCAGATAAAACATGTTCTTGAAGTCTATAAATTTCCATTAAAGGGAATCTATTAGGTTCAAGAGTAGGATTTTCATTAATCCACGTAACCATAGTTTCTTTAGGAATAGTTAATATTTCAGGTGTAATCCAAGATGAAGAGATAGAATAGTTAGCATATATGCTCTCAATTTCTTGAAGTTTAACAGAAGCAACTTCATTAGTTGAATCTAAGTCTCTTTGTAAGTATGGATATAGATAAATTTTGTCTAAAAGTCTTGATATTTTTTCTTCAAGATCTATAAATTCAACAAAAGTTTTTGGATTTTTAGAAATCTCTCCTTGATATTTAGGAATTTCTGCCATAAGTTCTTTAAGTTTTACTAAATCAGCTTCCCATTGATTCCAATTTGGATAGATATCATTTAAATCCCATTTATATTGTTGTGCAATTTCATCTCTATTTTTTAGCATAGAAAAATCCTCCTTTTTTATTTCAGGTAATGGTTTTATTAAAGTATTTTGAGACTGTGACGATTTTTTTTCATAAAAATATTTACCAGCAAAAGCTAGATTTGCCATAAGAATAAGAACTATAAATTTCTTCATCTAATCCCCCTATATTCCTTTATTATATTTTATATATTACAACAAAAAATAAAAAATAGGAAGAAAAGCTTCAAACTTCTTCCTATTTTAATAGATTTTTTTATTAACTATCTAGTTGATCTTTAGGTAATATTTTATTTAACAAAACTCCAATCAAAGCTGCAATAGCAAGACCAGATAAAGAAACTGTTTTCCAAATAATAATATTATCAATAGCAATTCCTAAAACAAATATAAGAGATGCAATTAAAAGGTTTCTAGAGTGAGAAAAGTCAATTTCAGCATCTATAACAGTTCTAACTCCAACAGAAGCAATCATACCGAATAGTATAATAGATATTCCACCCATAACTGGAGTTGGAATGGTTTGTAAAATAACTCCAAATTTTCCGATAAAGCTTAGAACAATTGCGTAGCAAGCTGCAATTCTTAAAATAGCAGGATCATAAACTTTAGTGACAGCAAGAACACCAGTATTTTCTCCATAAGTTGTATTTGCAGGTCCACCTAAGAATCCAGCAGCAACAGTAGCAACTCCATCTCCTAATAATGTTCTTGAAATACCTGGATTTTTAAAGAAATCTTTACCAACAACAGCTCCATTTGTTGTAATATCTCCAATGTGCTCGATAAAAACAACTAATGCAATAGGTGCAATTGCTAAAATAGCTGTTGCAGAAAATTTAGGTAAAGTTAGTAAATCTTTTAATGCATCACCAGAAAAACCAATCCAATTTGCAGCAGCGATAGGTGCAAAATCTACTAATCCTAAGAAAATAGAAACTATATATCCAAGAATAACAGATATTAAGATTGGAACTAATCTAAAAAATGACTTTTCTAAGATTGAAATAGTTATCATAGAAATTACAACTATAAGAGCAACAATAAGACTTTTTAAGTCAAAGTGTCCGTTTGAATATCCTGCCATAGAAAGAGCTACTGGACTTAATCTTAATCCAATAACCATTATAATAGGTCCAACAACAACAGGTGGAAAGAACGATTTAATTTTCTCAACACCAAAAACTTTAATCATCCAAGACATAAAAATATAAACGAAACCAGCAGAGATAACTCCACCTTTAATAGCAGCAATTCCCTCTTCTTTTAAAACAAGAGCTAAGGCTCCAATAAAAGCGAATGATGACCCTAAAAAAACAGGAACAATTCCTTTTGTACAAAGATGAAAAAGCAGTGTTCCTATACCTGCTGAAAGTAAAGCTACTGATGGATTTAAACCAGTTAGAAATGGAACTAGAACAGTAGCTCCAAACATAGCTAGTACGTGTTGAATTCCAAGTAAAAGTTTACTTTTTGTTGATA
Source organism: Cetobacterium somerae ATCC BAA-474 (assembly GCF_000479045.1). NCBI lineage: Bacteria > Fusobacteriati > Fusobacteriota > Fusobacteriia > Fusobacteriales > Fusobacteriaceae > Cetobacterium > Cetobacterium somerae. The sequence continues at coordinate 70,927 of NZ_KI518128.1, read as the reverse complement.
AATTAGTCATTATTAAAATCCTCCCTAAAATTTTATACTATCAAATAGCCTACATTATTTTAAGAGTATTGTCAATCTAAACTTAATGCACCAAGAAGTTTACCAGAACTAAAAGATATAAAAGCTTCTTCAGAAGTAATAATATTGCTTAAACAGGTAGAATCTCCTCTTTTTAAAGTATGATTTTTAAGAGGATAAAAAAAACCTTCTAAAGTAAGATTTTCAATAGTATCTGAAAAAGGAATAAAAGATATTCTTTTATTTAAATTATTTTTTAAAATGAAGTTAGATGTTACTAAAAAAAGCTTTTCGGATCTATCTATAAAGATAATATTTTTGTATTTAAAAATAAGGTTTATATTAGTTAGCATATGATCTATTCTACCACCTAATCCACCAATAATATAGATTTCATCATAATTTAAAGAGGTTACGTATGATATTAAAAGTTCACCATCTGTAAAATCTTTGTCCTTATTAAATTTTTTTATAGTAACATTATTAGATTTTAATAAATCTAGAGATATTTGGTCTAAAGAATCAAAATCTCCCCAGACTTCTTTAGGAATATAGTTTAATTCAAGTGCTTTTTTAGCACCACCATCAGCACAAAAAAGGTGCTCAGTATTAATATTTAGATTACTATAAAAATCTTTACAATCGGGAAAATCTCCATTTAAAAATATAAAAGCTTTAGTCATCATCAATTTCTGTATCTACAACAATAAAAATTGGTAGATGATCAGAAACCTCCTTTCTTGTTTTAATAAAATCTCCTCTAGTAATATCGAGTGCTCCACTTTGACCTTTAAATTCTTGAGTATATTTTTTTGAAATAAAAATATTATCGTAAGAGTTCGCAAACCCTTTAGTTCCAACAGTTGTTTTTATTGATGGATCTAAAGTGTAAATAATATCATCACTATGATTAAAAATATCCTCAAAAGCTGAATCATTAGCAGGCAAATTAAAGTCTCCTCCAATTAAAATATCATTTTCATTAGGATCTAAACTTTGAAAATAATTGTAAACATTAATGAGTTTTTTTGCTTCAAATTGTCTTTGAGATATTTTTTTTCCATATATAGAATGTATTAAAACATAGGTGAAGTCAAAATTATTAATTTTAAATGTGGCTCCATATGGTTCACGAATAAAATCATCATTCTCATCAGGATAAAAACCTTCGCTTTTAATAAAATTGACCTTATTTTTTTTATATAAAAAAGCATAATACTCTTTGTATTCATCAGTACCAACAGGGTAAGGAGAAATTTCATATCCCCATTTTGAATTACTTATTTTTTCAACTTCAGATAAAAGTTTAAAGAGTCCTTTTTTATTCATAACTTCTACCAAACCAACAATGTCAAAAGGTTCGATGGATTTTGCTAAATGTTCATAGTCTTTGGTTCCTTTTCCTAGTCTAAGAGTATTAAAACTGCCGATATAAGCTTTATTTTCAGGTTCTGTTGAAAAAGAAAAGGAAAAAATAGAGAGCAATAGAACAAGAATCAACTTAAAAAACATATAAATCACCTCAAAAAAAATACCCTAAAAAGGGTATTTTTAATAATTTTCAGGGAACATTATTTTTTCTACACCTTCAATGATAATATGTAGTATCATCATGTGTATCTCTTGAATTCTGTCAGAAGTATTTCCAGGGATGATAAATTCATAATCACACATTCCTTTAAGTTTTCCTCCATCTTTACCAAGAAGTACACAAGTTTTAAGTCCCATTTTTTTAGCTGTTTCAACAGCTTTTATAACATTTGCAGAGTTTCCACTTGTAGAGATACCGATAAACATATCGCCTTCTTTACCATAAGCTTCTACCCCTCTAGAAAAGATATAATCAAAGCCATAATCATTTCCAACACAAGTTATATGTGATGAATCAGATAAAGATATAGCAGGTAGAGCTCTTCTATCTTTTCTAAATCTTCCAGTAAATTCTTCTGCAAAATGAAGTGCATCACAGTTACTACCACCATTTCCGCAGATTAGAACTTTATTTCCCAATTGGAATATATTAGCTAAATCTTTTGCTACTTTTTCTGTTTCTTTTTTTTCTGCTTCTTCTTTTATAAAATTTTCTAAAAGAGAAGCTGTTATTTTATACGAATCTAATAAATTCATATTAGCCTCCTAAATTACAAAAATTAAAGTTTAAAATTTTTAACAAAATTAATAAATTTAATAATATGTGCAAGATTTTTCTTATCTTTAGTTATAACAATTTGATAAGAGTCTGTAACCTCATCAATAGTTCTAATAACTTTAAATTCATCACTTTGTATCTCTTTATATACAGCATAGTAAGGAAGGATAACGTTACCAATTCCCTCTTTAACCATTCCTTTAATAACACCTAAGTTACCAAGTACAGGTATTTTTGTATTGAAACAAATATGATTTTTATCTTCTAAATGACTGATAGCTTTATCATTATTGTAGATATTTTTTCTAGAGATTAATGGTTCTTTAGAAACAGTTTCTAATTTTTGTGTATTTTTTGTACCAACAAGAATATATGGAACAGAACCTACAGTAATAACTTCTAAGTTAGGATCAGTTATATGCTCTTCATCTATTAGAAGTATATCTAGTTCACCTTCTTTTAGCAGTTTTAAAAGCCAAGCTTTAGTAGAAATAGTAATATCATATTCAATTTCATCATGTAAAGAGATAAAATCTTTCATTAAAAGAGGAAGTAAAGGTTCACCAATAACAGATGTAGCTCCAATAGATATTTTAGCTTTATCTAAATTGATAATTCTTTCCATCTCTTTTTCAGCTCTTTTAACTTTTTCAAAAATTTCTTCTGCCATTTTAAAAAGAGCTTCCCCAGTGTAAGTTAATTTTATTTTCTTAGAGCTTCTATCAAAAAGTTTAGAATTTAAAATCTCCTCAAATTTTTTTACTTGTATCGAAACCGCCGATTGATTTATGTATAATTTATTAGCTGCTTTAGTAAAACTTTTTTCTTTAGCTACCTCATAAAATATTCTTAAATAATGTAAATCCAATTGTATCACTCCCAACTATTATTATTATGTATAGTTACCATTCTATTTTAGCATAATTTTAACATAATGAATACAATTTATTTAAAAAAAGTAGTAGGAAGTAAATTCCTACTACTTAAAAAGCTTTAAAGTGATACTATTATTGGAAATTTTTTAAGTTTTCCATTAGTTTATCATACTTATCTTGGAACTCTTCTTGGATTCTTTTTTCTCTATCTAAGATATGAGCTGGAGCTTTAGATGTAAATCTTTCATCAGAAAGTTTAGCATTAACTTTATCTAAATCTTTTTTAACTTTTTCAAGCTGCTCATTAATCTTTTTGATTTCTGTTTCAACATCTAGAAGACCAGTTAAAATCATGAATACTTCAGAATTTCCATTTACTCTGAATCCACTTTGTTCAGGAGTAGTAAGGTCAGTTCCTACAGTTAATTCTTCAATTTTAGCAAGTTTAGTTATAAATAACTCATTAGCTTTTAATGTTTCTAATTCTGTAGGATTAGAAGTTCTAATAACAACTTTTGCTTCTTTAGCTGGAGAGATTCCTCTTTCTGCTCTAATATTTCTTAATGATGAAATAAGACCTTGAATATATTCAAAAGCTTTTTCTTTATCATCGCTTACAAGAGAATCATTACAAACTGGATAATCAGCAAGCATGATAGTTTCTCCGTTTACTTTTATTTTTTGCCAAATCTCTTCAGTGATAAATGGCATAAATGGATGTAAAAGTTTTAATCCAGCTTCTAAAACTGTCCATAGAACATATTGAGCAGTTTGTCTAGATTTTACTCCTGATTCCTCTTTATTATATAATCTAACTTTAGCTAATTCAACATACCAGTCACAGAAGTCTCCTCTTAAGAACTCATAGATTGATTTAGCAGCTTCATCTAATTGGAATTTTTCTAATTTATCAGCAACATCTTTAGAAGTTTTATTTAATTTAGAGAAAATCCACTCATCAACTAATTCAAGTTGAACATTCGATTTATCAAATGTTTTTATATCGAAATCTTCAAGGTTCATAAGAACAAATCTTGAAACGTTCCAGATTTTATTAGCAAAGTTTCTACCCATCTCTATTAATTTTTCAGAGAAATGAACATCTTGACCTTGAGAAGTATTGTAAATCATTGTAAATCTAATAGCATCAGCACCGTATTCTCCAATTAAATTTAATGGATCTGGTGAGTTACCTAATGATTTAGACATTTTTCTACCAACTTCATCTCTAACTATTCCATGTAGGTAAACATTTTCAAATGGAATATCATCCATAGTATACATACCAAACATTACCATTCTAGCAACCCAGAAGAATAAAATATCGGCACCAGTTACTAGTGTAGAAGTAGGATAGAATTTTTCTAATTCAACTGTTTTTTCCGGCCAACCTAAAGTTGAGAATGGCCATAAAGCAGATGAGAACCATGTATCTAAAACATCTGTTTCTTGAGTTAATTCAACATCTTTACCATAGTGAGCTTTAGCTTGAGCAAATGCATCTTCTTCTGTTTTAGCAACAAAAATATGCATATCAGGTCCATACCAAGCAGGTATTCTATGTCCCCACCAGATTTGTCTAGAGATACACCAATCTCTGATATTCTCTAGCCAGTTATAGTAAACTTTTTCCCATCTTTTAGGCATAAGTTTAACTTTTCCATTTCTAACAACTTCTAAAGCTTTTTCTGCTAGAGGTTCCATTTTAACAAACCATTGTTTTGAAACTCTTGGTTCAACAACAGTATTACATCTATAGCATCCTCCAACATTGTGCGAATGAGCTTCGATTTTAACAAGTAATCCTTGCTCTTCTAAGTCCGAAACAATTTTCTTTCTAGCATCAAATCTATCCATTCCAGCATATGCAGGGTAGTCGTTAACAACTTTTCCATCAGGAGTCATCATATTAATAATAGGTAGATTGAATTTTTGTCCTAAAGCAAAGTCGTTAGGATCGTGAGCAGGAGTTATTTTAAGTGCTCCAGTTCCAAATTCCATATCAACATATTCGTCAGCGATAACAGGAATCTCTCTTCCAACAAGAGGTAAAACTACATTTTTACCAACAAGATGAGAATATCTTTCATCATTTGGATTAACTGCAATAGCTACGTCAGCAAGCATAGTTTCAGGTCTTGTAGTAGCTATAATTAAAAATTCATCAGAATCTTTAACAGGATATTTAATATTCCATAGTGAACCAGCCTTTTCCTCGTGATCAACTTCATCATCAGCTAGTGCAGTACCACATCTAGGACACCAGTTAACCATGTATTCACCTTGATATATTAATCCATCATTGAAAAGTTTAATAAAAATATCTTTAACAGATTCAGAAAGACCTTGATCCATTGTGAATCTTTCTCTTTTCCAATCTAAAGAAGCTCCTATTTTTCTAAGTTGAGTTGTAATAACACTACCATACTGCTCTTTCCATTCCCAAACTTGTTTAATAAACTCTTCTCTACCTAAGTCCTCTTTAGTTAAACCTTCGTCAGCTAATTTTCTTTCAACTTTATTTTGAGTTGCAATACCAGCATGGTCAGTTCCAGGCATCCAAAGAGTATTATATCCGCTCATTCTTTTATATCTAACAAGTACATCTTGAATACTGTTATTAAGAATATGTCCCATATGTAATATACCAGTTACATTTGGAGGTGGAATAACTATAGAGTAGTTTGGCTTACTATCATCTAAAGTTGCAGCAAAAAAATTTGATTCCTCCCAATATTTATACCATTTTCCCTCTATTTCATTAGGGGAATAAGTAGTTGCTAATTCGTTCATTTTAAATCCTCCTATTCAATTTCTCCCTCTAAACAACTTTCAATATAATTTAAAATTTGTTCTTTTCCGTTATTATTTAATGATGAGTGGAAGAAGACGTCATCATTATGGAAATCAATTTTTGTTCTAATATCTTTTAAAGCTTTAAATTTTTCATTATTAGAAACCTTATCCATTTTTGTAAAAATTATTTTAAATGGAGTTCCATAATGATCTAACCAATTAAGCATTTCAAGATCTTCACCACTAGGGATTCTTCTTATATCTAATAGAACAAAAACAAGTTTTTTTCTAGGACTAGCAAGGTATCTCTCCATAGTTAATCCCCATTCTTTTTTCATCTCTTTAGGAACCTTAGCAAAACCATATCCAGGCAAATCAACAAAGAAAAATTCTTTGTTGATTAGAAAATAGTTAATTAACTGAGTTCTTCCTGGAGTTTTACTAGTTTTAGCTAATTTATTTCTTCCTGTAATACTATTTATAAGAGATGATTTTCCAACATTAGATCTTCCAACAAAAGCAAATTCAATATGATTTAACTCTTCAGGATAATCTTTTTCAAATACAGCTGATTTAGTAAAATCTGCTTGTTTTATATTCATTGTGTTACCTCTTTTCATTATTTTTCAAGAGCAAGTTTTTCAACATCTTCATATGTTGAAGCAAAGTATATTTTTATATCCTTCATTACTTCTTCTGGAATCTCTTCAACATCAACTTTATTATCATCTGGTAAAATTATATTTTTAATTCCAGCTCTATGAGCTCCAATAACCTTTTCTTTAATTCCACCAACAGGTAAAACTTCACCAGTAATTGTAATTTCACCAGTCATAGCAAATGTTTGCTTAACTTTTCTTCCTGTTAAAACAGATAGAATAGTTGTAGTTATGGCAATACCAGCAGATGGACCATCTTTTGGTGTAGCTCCTTCTGGGAAATGAAGATGTATATCTTTTTTCTCTAAAACAGTTGAATCAATTTGGAATTTATCAAGATTAGCTTTTAGGTATGTAAATGCAACCATTGCAGACTCTTTCATAACATTTCCAAGAGTACCAGTTAGAGAAAGATTTCCTTTACCTGGAATTTGAACTCCTTGAACTTCTAGAGTCATTCCACCAACTGATGTCCATGCTAAACCATTAACTACTCCAACTTTTGAAACTGCTTTTTTCATTTTTTCAGGCCTAAATTTAGGATGACCTAAATAAGACTCAAGATTTTTTACATTTATGCTAACTGATTTAGCTTCTGTATCAATAACTTTTCTAGCTACTTTTCTAAATAAAGATGAAATCTCTCTTTTTAAATTTCTAACTCCAGCTTCTTTAGTATACTCATCAATTATTTTTAATACAGCTTTATCAGTTATACTGATTTTTATGCCATTTAGACCATTTTCATTTTGAGCTTGCTTAATTAGATAGTTATTAGCAATATGTAATTTTTCAAACTCTGTATATGAAGAAAGGTTGATAATTTCCATTCTATCTCTTAAAGGTCCAGGGATACTTCTTAGATCATTAGCAGTAGCAATAAAGAAAACTTTAGATAAATCAAAAGGCATATCTAAATAGTGATCTTCAAAGTGCTTGTTTTGCTCAGGATCTAGAACCTCTAACATAGCTGAAGCAGGATCTCCTTTAAAATCACTAGACATTTTATCAATCTCGTCAAGTAAGATAACAGGATTAACACTACCAGCATTTTTAATAGCTTTAATAATTCTTCCTGGCATAGATCCAATATATGTTCTTCTATGACCTCTTATTTCAGCTTCATCTCTAACTCCACCAAGAGAAACTCTAACAAAATTTCTACCAAGAGAATCAGCGACAGACTTAGCTAAAGATGTTTTACCAACTCCTGGAGGTCCAGCTAAACAAAGGATAGTTCCTTTCATGTTTGGATTTAATTTTTTAACAGCTAAATAATCTAATATTCTATCTTTAACATCTTTTAATCCATAATGATCTTTTTCTAAAACATCATGAGCAATTTTTAAATCTAAAGTTTCTGGAGTAATTACTCCCCAAGGAAGCTCTAAAACTGACTCAATATATGCTCTAGAAACTGTAGCTTCAGCAGAGTATGGGGCCATTTTTCCAAGTTTTTTTAACTCAGCCTCAAGTTTTTGCTTTGCATCTTCAGGTAATGGAGAATTTTTAACTTTATCATAAAGCTCATCAGTTTCTTCATCTCCACCAGTTTTTCCAAGCTCTTCTCTAAGAGTATTAATTTTTTCTCTTATGAAGTAACTTTTTTGACTTTCGTTAATTTTTTCTTTAACTTTTTGGTCTACTTTTTGTTCAATAGAAGCAATTTCGATTTCATCATTTAAAATTTCTAGTAATCTGTATCCTCTTATATTAACATCTAAAATTTCTAAAAGTTCTACTTTTAAATTCTCTTCAATTTCTAAATTAAAGGCAATTGAATCGAAAATTTTTCCAGCCTTTCTAAGACCTTTTAATTGAACCATTAATTCAGCACTAACTTGATTAGTTAATGTAGAATATTCTTCAAATAAAGTGATAACCTTTCTCTTTAAAGCTGTTAGTTCAGGTGATGATTCTTCAGTTGCAGATATAACGCTATATTCAGCAAATAAAATACCATCTTCTTCAATAACGTCTTCAATAAGAACTCTTTTATCAACTTCAATAAGAACTTTTATACTTTTATTAGGTAAAGGAATAGATTGCACAATATTTGCTAGAACTCCAATCTTGTGAACTCCTTCAGGTAGAACAGGGTTTTCTTCTAAAGAATTTTTTTGTAGACTAAGAACTAATTTATTTTTTGTTTTCATTGCAAAATTCATCGTTAATAAGCTTCTTTCTCTTCCAACATAAAGAGGAGATGCTGTTCCTGGGAAAAGTACCATTTCCCTAGTAGGTAAAAAAGGTAATCTACTCATTAGTAATCACTCCTTAGTGTTCAATTTTAACTTTTGTTGAATCTTGAATTGAATCAGCATTAATTGTAACCTTTTTTATAGTTTTATCTGAAGGAATCTCAAACATTAAATCTGTCATAATATTTTCAATAATAGATCTAAGACCCCTTGCACCGATTTTTCTATCTAAAGCTAAAGCGGCAATTTTTTTAAGAGCTTCATCTTCAAATTCAAGGCTAACATTTTCCATTTCAAAGAATTTTTGATATTGTTTTACAATTGAGTTTTTAGGTTCAGATAAAATCTTTATAAGTGCAGTTTCATCTAAAGGAGATAGTGTTGTAATAACAGGAAGTCTTCCAACTAACTCTGGAATTATTCCCTGCTTGACTAAATCTTCAGGAAGAACTTTACCTAAAAGCTCTATTTCTTTTTCAGCTTCAATAGTATCTTGAGAAGCTCCAAAACCAAGAACTTTTTTATTAGTTCTAGATTTAATAATTTTTTCCATTCCCTCAAATGCCCCACCAACTATAAATAAAATGTTAGTAGTATCAATTTCTATAAGTTCTTGATTAGGATGTTTTCTTCCACCCTGTGGTGGAACTTGAGATTTTGTACCCTCAATAATTTTTAAAAGAGCTTGCTGAACTCCTTCTCCTGAAACATCTCTTGTAATAGAAACATTTTCAGATTTTCTTGCAATTTTATCTATTTCATCTATATAGATAATTCCTCTTTCAGCAGCTTCTACATTATAATCAGCAGCTTGTAATAATCTAACTAAAACATTTTCAACATCGTCTCCGACATATCCAGCTTCAGTAAGTGTTGTAGCATCAGCAATTGCAAAAGGAACATGAAGTGTTCTTGCAAGAGTTTGTGCTAAAAGAGTTTTACCTGAACCAGTAGGCCCAATAAGAAGTACATTTGATTTTTGTAATTCAACATCTTTACTTCCTTGATCTTTATGCATTATTCTCTTATAGTGATTGTAAACAGATACAGCTAAAACTTTCTTACTTTCATCTTGACCAATAACATATTCATCAAGTTTTTCTTTAATTTCTTTTGGTGTAGGTAGCTTTATTCCTGTTAAAGAATGATTTGAAGAGTTTTCAGAATGCTTTTCACCATAGTAAATATCATTTTCGTAACCAAGCATATCAAAACATGTTTCAATACACTCGTCACATATAAATGATCCATCAATACCAGAGAAAAGTTTTGAAACTTCATCTTGTCCTCTTCCACAGAACGAGCAATGTTCTTTTTTGTTCATCTCTTCCCTCCTTATCTAACGAAAACATGATCTATTAGACCAAATTCTTTAGCTTCTTCAGCGCTCATAAAATTATCTCTTTCAGTTGCAGATATTATTTCATCAACTGATTTATTTGTATTTTTACTTAAAATTTTAGAAGTTAAATCCTTCATTCTTAAAATCTCTTTAGCTTGAATTTCAATATCTGTAGCTTGTCCTTTAGCTCCACCAAGTGGTTGGTGAATCATAATTCTAGAGTTTTCAAGTGAATATCTTTTTCCTTTAGCCCCAGCAGAAAGTAATAGAGCACCCATACTTGCAGCTTGTCCAATACAAACTGTTTGTACATCAGGTTTAATGTAATTCATAGTGTCATAGATTGCCATACCAGAAGTGATAACACCTCCAGGACTATTTATATACATAATTATATCTTTATTGGGATCTTCAGCTTCTAAAAATAGGAGTTGAGCAACAATTGCATTAGCTATTTGATCATCAATCTCACTACCTAAGAATATGATTCTATCCTTAAGAAGTCTTGAGTAGATGTCATAGGCTCTTTCACCTTTTCCTGTGTTTTCAATAACTGTTGGACTGTACATTTTTTTCCCTCCTTTAAAAACTTGCTTTAAAAATTTAAAGTTAAATACTTAAAAAAATTTAGGTATTTAACACTAATTTTTTATTAAAGCAGTATTGAGTAGAGTTTTATCTCTACTCAATACATATTTTTTTATTATTTTGCGTTATTAACAATAACTTCTACAGCTTTTTGAGCTAAGCTCTCTGTTTTTAAGCTGTGGTTGAATTCATCAAGGTTAGAATTTTTATTTAATTCAGCCTCTAATTGCTCTTTAGTCATACCATACATTTTAGCAATCTCTTCAACTTTAGTATTTAACTCTTCAGCAGTAACTTCTAAGTTTTCAGCTTTAGCTATAGCTTCTAAAACTAAATCAACTTGAACTTTGTTATGAGCCATAGGAGCTATTTGGTTGAAAGCTTGCTCTTTAGTCATACCAGTCATTTTTAAATATTGATCAAGATCCATTCCTTGCATAGTTAATTGTTGGTTCATTTCAGCCATTCTGTTTTCTACTTCTCTAACTACCATAGATTTAGGTACATCAACTTTAGAATCAGCAACAACTTTTTGGATTAATTTTCCAACGAAGTTATTTTGAACTCTAGCTTCTTCTCTAGCTGTAATTTCAGCAGTTTTCTTAGCTTTTAAATCTTCAACAGACTCAAATCCAGCTTCTTTTGCAAACTCTTCAGTTAACTCTGGCTTAGCTAAAGTTTTGATAGAGTTTATTTTTACTTTAAATGTAGCAGGTTTTCCAGCTAATGCTTCAGCATGGTACTCAGCAGGGAAAGTTACATTGATTTCTCCCTCTTGTCCTACTGTATATCCAACTAATTGATCTTCAAATGTATCAATAAACATTTTTGATCCTAATTTTAATTGGTGAGAATCAGCTTTTCCACCTTCAAATGGAACACCATCGATAAATCCTTCAAAAGCAAGATCTACAGTATTTCCCATTTCAGCTTTATGTCCTTCTTGAGCGTCCTCTAATTTAGATTTAGCATTTAACATGTTTTCAATTTCTTTATCTAAAAGATCATCAGTCATTTGGAAAGTCTCTTTTTCAACCTCTAAACCTTTGTATTCTCCTAAAGTGATTTCAGGATAAACATCAACTTTAAATGTTATTTCAAGAGAATCTTTCATGTTAGCAACAAGATCGTAAATGAAACTTACTGGAGCGATTTTTTCTTCAGCAACGATTTTTTCAAAGTTTGCTTTAAGAACAGAGTCAACAACCTCTTCTTTTATTGCATCAGCAAAAGCAGCTTCAACTTTGTTTAATGGTGCATGTCCTTTTCTAAATCCAGGAACCTCTACTTTAGTAGCTAAAGTTTTAATAACCTCTGATTTAATTGGTGATAACTCTTCAGCTGTTAAAGTTAATGTAATCTCAACTGCTGAATGTTCGATTTTTTTTAATTCGTGTTTCATCATTTCCTCCTTAAAGTATTTATGTATTAATATCTCAAATCTTATGAGATTTAAGATCTTTTAAACGAAACTGATAAAATTCTTCCCCTTTGTTAATAATTTTTTCAGGATAGTAAATGATATCATAAAGCATATCCTTATTATTTTTATGTAACTTTGAACTTAAATCAAAAGCTACAAGAGGGTAAGATTTTCCATTTTTTAATAAAAATCCATTGAAATGTCTATTTTCAATACCGAAAAACTTTGTATCTATAATTTTAACTCCTCTATCAAGAAAATAGGGATGTTTATTTTCAAGGCCAAAGGGACCTAATTTTTTTATATCATTAATATGATTTTTATTTATTTTATCGACAGATAACTCTAAATCGATTTCTAAAAACTTAGGTTGATTTATATTGTGCTCATGAACTTGAATCTCCCTTTGAAATAAAAGTTCTATTTCAGAAAGATTTTTTTCATCAGCTATAAATCCAGCAGCCAAGTCATGACCACCAAAACGTATTAATTTATTTTCAATAAGTTTTAAAATATTGAAAATATTTACACCAGGAATACTTCTACATGAAGCTTTAGCAATACCATCTTTTAATGAGATCATAGCGACAGGTAAATTATATTTTACACTTAACCTAGAAGCAACCACACCAATAACTCCAGGATGCCATCGCTCTGATGCAACAAAAATATATTTTAAATTATTTGGATCATTTTTTTGTTGAATCATTTTGTTTGCTTCATCAAATATCATTCTTTCAAGTTCTCTTCTTTGCTTATTAGCTTTTTTCATCTCTTCAATAATATTATAGATTTCAAAATCATCTGTTTTCATAAAGAAATCAGCACCTAATTTAGAATTTCCAAGTCTTCCTAAAGAGTTTATAAGAGGAGAGACAAAATAACTGATATCTGTTGTACTAATATCTTTATTATAAAGTTTTAGATATTTCATAAGGTAAACCAAACCCTTAATTTTAGTATTTTTAAGAGTTTCTAAACCTCTACTTATAATAATTCTATTTTCGTCAAACATAGGAACTACATCAGCAACGGTTCCTATCATAATAACATCCATAAACTGATATAATTTAGAGAAATCTTCATTTAGATAAGAGTAAACTCCTTGAGCAACTTTTAAAGCTACTCCGGCTCCAGCCAAGAATTTAAATTTATAATTATCACTAAGTTTAGGATTAATGAAGAGAATATTATCCTCTTCTTCATCTTTTACACTTTTATGATGATCAGTAACAATAACTTCAATTCCTAGAGTACGAGCATACTCTACATCCTCATAGGAGTTAACTCCTGTGTCTACAGTAATTACTAGTTTTCCAGAATTTTTATGGATATAGTCAATGGTCTTTTTATCAAGACCATATCCTTCATCCATTCTATTAGGAATATAGTAATCAATATCAATTCCAATCTCTCTAAAAGCTAATACAAGGAAGATGGCAGCAGTTATTCCGTCGACATCATAGTCTCCGTAAATAAATAACTTTTCTTCATTATTTTTAGCTGAAACTATTTTTTCTACAACGCTATCCATCATTTCAAAATCAAAAGGATTTCTAAATTTATTTATAGATGGATTAAGAAAATTATCTACTTCATCTTTTTCTAAAAAGCCTTTCTTTAAAAGTAAAGTAGCTAAAAATTTAGAAACATTCCATTGACTAGCCTTAGTTTCAATAAGATTTTCAGATACTGTTTTATATTCCCAGTGCATAAAATTACCCTTTTAAGCTATCAAGTAACTGGGAGATTTTAATAGCGTGTTCTATAGTATCATCCAGTTTTATTCTCATTTCAGGAGTATATCTTAAGGCTAGTTCTTCAGATACTCTTTTTCTAAGAAAACCTTTAATTTCATTTAATCCTTCTAAAACTTCATTTTTATTAACAGTTTGTCCAGCTATTGGCATAATGCTAAAGAATAAATCTGCAAATTTTAAATCTTCAGTAACTCTAACACTAGTAATAGAAACCATAGCTTTTTTTAATTTTGGATTTTTAACCTCTTCGAAAAGACATTTAGAAACAACTCTAGAAACCTCTTTTTCAATTGCAGCTAATCTTTTTTTATTCATAATAAATCACCCACTTTTACTTTAAAGTTCTTTTAACTTCAATAATGTCAAATGCCTCAACAATATCTCCTTCTTTGATATCGTTAAAGTTTTCTATTCCTAAACCACACTCTTGACCAGCAACAACTTCTTTAGCGTCGTCCTTGTATCTCTTAAGTGTATTTAATTTTCCTTCATAAACAATAACACCATTTCTTAATATTCTGATGTTTGAATCTTTTCTAACTTTACCGTCAACAACAACACATCCGGCAACATTTCCAACTTTAGAAACTTTGAATACTTTTTTAATCTCAATTCTTCCAGAGTACATCTCTTTAAACTCAGGATCAAGCATACCTGTTAGAGCTTTTTCGATATCTTCTGTGATATGATAAATGATATTAGAAGTTCTAATTTCAACACCGTTAGAATCAGCTTCTTTTAAAGCGTTTGTAGTTGGTCTAACATTAAATCCAATTATAATTGCATTTGATGCTTCAGCAAGTTTAACGTCACTCTCTGTGATAGCTCCAGATGCAGCTTGAATAATGTTAACTAAAACTTCTTCATGAGAAAGTTTTAATAATGAATCTCTTAAAGCTTCAACAGATCCTCTAGAATCTGCTCTTAAGATTAAGTTTAATTCTTTTATGTTAGCGTGATCCATTTGTTGAGATAGAGTTTCAAGAGAGATAGATTTTCTACTAACTTCAGCAATCTTTCTTTCTTTAGCCATTTCTTCAACAATTCTCTTAGCGTGTTGCTCATTTTGGATAACATAGAATGTATCTCCAGCAGATGGAACATCGTTAAATCCAATAATTTCAATTGGTTGAGAAACTGTAGCAGATTGTACTTTAGTTCCTAAATCATTAACAAGAGCTCTAACTTTACCCATAGATTCTCCAGCAACGATAACCTCTCCAATTCTTAAAGTTCCCTCTTGAATTAAAACGTCAGCAATAGGTCCAACTTTAGGATCAAGTCTTGATTCTAAAACAATACCTTTAGCTCTTTTCTTAGGGTTAGCCTTTAATTCTAAAATCTCAGAAGTAATTAAGATTGTATCTAAAAGAGTATCTAAATTCATTCTAGCTTTAGCAGATACTTCAACAAACTCAGTATCTCCTCCCCATTCAACTGAAACTAATCCATGCTCCATTAATTCTTGCTTTACTCTCATAGGGTTAGCTTCTGGTTTATCAATTTTGTTAATAGCAACAATAATTGGTACATTAGCAGCTTTAGCGTGAGATAGGGCTTCTATTGTTTGAGGCATAACACCATCATCAGCAGCAACTACAAGAATTGCGATATCAGTAACTTGTGCTCCTCTAGCTCTCATATCAGTAAATGCCTCGTGTCCAGGAGTATCAACGAAAGTTATTTTTTTACCAGCCTTATCAATTTGGTAGGCTCCAATCTTTTGTGTAATTCCTCCAGCTTCTCCTGAAGCTACAGATGTTGTTCTAATAGCATCAAGTAAAGATGTTTTTCCGTGGTCAACGTGTCCCATAATTGTGATAACAGGAGCTCTTTCAATAAGATCTTCAGGTTTATCAGTAATTTCAAGGGCAAATTTATCTCCGAAATCTAATTCGATTTCTTCTTCTTCCTCAACTAAAGCATCATAATCTACAGCTAATTCTTCTGCTAATTCAAAAGAGATTGGGCTGTTGATAGTTAACATTTGACCTTTTAAGAATAATTTTTTTATAAGTTCCGAACTTCCAATTCCAAGTCTGTCAGCAAAATCACCTAAAGTAATCTCTCCTCTGATTTTGATAATTTTCATTCCATCTTCTTCGATAATTTCAGGACCTTGCTCAGCTTTCTTTACAACGAAGTCTGCTCTTCTTCCTTTTTTTCTTTTTTTTGATTTTCCCTCATCTTTAGAGTTCTCATCATTAGTTTTATTTTTGTTCTTATTTTTGCTTTTCTTTGCAGGCTGATTCTCCTCTACAAAATCGTCTACATTATTAATTTCCATATTTTTTTTCATTGTTTCCTCCTCTATATAAACATTGTTAGAAACAACATCATCATTTTTTTTAGCAAAATAATCTGTGGCAATTTTTTCTTGCTCATCAGTTAATCCAGCTAGATGTGAGTGTACATCAATTCCAATATTGTTTAAAATATCCAAAAACTCTTTGTTTCCAAAACCATATTTCCTAGCTAATTCGTGTACTCTTATTTTCATAAAATTCAGACACCTCCAAATAGCCTAATCTATCAATCCCCTTGCAACTTTTTTATTTTTTATAGCAATCACGTTGATTTCATCTTTATTAAATATATCACCAAGTTGTGCTTTATCCCCAAAGTGAGCATAAGGAATATTAAATTCCTTAGCTTTTGCAATTATTTTTTTATCATTTTTTTCACTAATATCCTCAGCGATTATTAGGAAATGGATATGTTGAATATCTTCCATAACCATATTGATACCGAAAGTTAGATGTTCAGAGTTTTTCATTGCCTTTAAAATATTTAAGTAATCTTTAGATTGTTTCTTAAGAAGATTTACCATAGTAAGTAAATCTTCTATTTTTAGGCTATATTTTTTGTTTTTTGAAATTCTTTTAATACATTCATGAGTTTTACAAACATAGATTGCTCTAGCTTGAAGTTTTTGCTTTTCATCAAATGAATAGTTGCTTTCACTAATTTTTGCGATCCTAAAAAGTTCGCTTTTATTCTTCTTTTCTCTACAAACTACACAAGTTCTTTCAGGTGTATGATTAAGCATTTTCTTCCTCATCTAAATCAACAGTATTATTTTCTGTTTCTGCTTTGAAAGAATCAACAGTTTTAATATCTACTCTCATACCAGTTAATTTAGCAGCAAGTCTTGCGTTTTGTCCATTTTTACCAATAGCTAAAGAAAGTTGAGAATTTTCAACTAAAACTCTAGCTGTACTTCCCTCTTCAAGAACCTCAACACTGATAACTTTAGCTGGACTAAGAACAGCTGATACAAACTCTTCAACATCTTCTTTCCAAACAACGATATCAATTTTTTCACCATTTAATTCATTAACAATATTTCTAATTCTTAATCCCTTTTGACCAATACATGCTCCAACAGTATCGATGTTTTCATCAGCTGAGTAAACAGCAACTTTAGCTCTAGATCCAGCTTCTCTAGCAACTGATTTAATTTCGATAATACCATCTGCAATTTCTGGAATCTCTAATTCAAATAATTTCTTAAGTAATCCTTCGTTTTTTCTAGAAATTACTATTTTAGGGAATTTATTTGTTTTTTCAACTTCAGCAACATAAACTTTTATTCTTTCTCCAACTCTGTAAACATCTGCTGGAGATTGCTCAGCAGTTGTTAAGATAGCTTCGCATCCATCAAATTCAATGAAGATATTTCTTTTTTCGTCAATTCTTCTGATAATACCTGTGATAATATCATGTTCTTTAACTTTGAATTTATCAAAAATATTTTGTCTCTCAGCTTCTCTAACTTTTTGAATAACAATTTGTTTACCATTTTGTATTGCATTTCTTCTAAACTCTTCACAATTAACCTCAAGTTTGATAACGTCTCCGACCTTAACTCTTTTGTGGCCAGCTTCAACAGCGTCCTCAACTGAAACTTCAAGAGCAGCATCATATAAATCTTCAGCAGTAACAACAGTTTTTATTTCAAAAACTTTTACCTCACCTGTTGATCTATTAATTTCTACCTCAACGTTTTCTTCCTCACCATAGTGCTTCTTATAAGCAGCTAACATAGCTTGCTCTACTGCTTCAAGAAGACTCTCTTTGTTTATTCCTTTTTCTTTCTCAAGCTGCTCAAGAGCTTCTAAAAAGATTTTTCCATCTTTACTTTTCATAATGGGTTTTCCTCCTAACTATAACTAAATAAATAATTAAATATCACTAAAATCAAAGACAATATTTGCTTTTTTAATCTCTTTAAAAGGTATTTCAAGAGTTTCACCTTTTATATTTAAGAAAAGTGTTTCATCTTTAAAATCTTCAATAATACCTTCAAAATTCTTGTTATCATTAAGCTTATGCTTTAAACTAACTTTAATTTTCTCACCGTTAAATCTAACAAAGTCAGATTCTTTCTTTAAAGGTCTTTCAACTCCTGGAGAAGAAACCTCTAAAAAGAACTTATGAGGAATTAAAGCATCAATAGCTTCATCAATATCGTTGCTAAGAGCACCGCAATCTTCAAGAGTAATGTCACCTTCAGGTTTTTCTATAAAAATACGTACGTATAAATATCCACCTTCTTGAATATATTCCAAGTCAACTAAATCAACTTCTCTTTTTTCGATAGCTGGAATAACAACTTTTTCTATTTTTAAAAGAGTTTCTTCCATCTCTCTTTTATCAAGTTTTATCATAAAAATTCACCTCTTTCCAAATAAAAACTATAAAGAAAGAGTGGGATTTCCCCACTCTTGTCAGCTCTAGTATAAATTATCCAATTAGAGTATAGCATAAATATAAAAAAAAATCAATGAAATCATACGATTCTATATAGATAGATATATTAATGTAGGAAAAAAATAAAATATATAGATAAGAAGCGAATAGTTATAATATATTTTATAAATAGTTGAAAAATCAATGATATAAATTTATTATTTCTATTGTGTTTTTTTAAAACGTAGTGTATAAAATATATTATAAAAGTTTGTTTTTTATAGGAAAAAAAATAGTGAGGTGTTATTTTCAATGAAAAATGGAAAGAAAGTAGTAATTGGTGTAATTGGTTCTGACTGTCATGCAGTAGGAAATAAAATTATACACCACGTATTAGAGAGCAACGGATTTGAAGTAATCAATATAGGAGTTTTATCTCCACAAATTGATTTCATTAATGCTGCAGTAGAAACAAAGGCTGATGCAATAATCGTATCATCTTTATATGGACATGGGGAATTAGATTGTCAAGGGATGAGAGAAAAGTGTGAAGAAGCTGGATTAAAAGATATCTTACTTTATGTTGGAGGAAACATTGTTGTTGGAAAACAAGATTGGTCAGATGTAGAATCTAGATTTAAAGCTATGGGATTCAATAGAGTTTATAGACCAGGAACTCCAATTGAACTAACAACAGAAGATTTAAAATCAGATTTAGGAATTTAATTATCTAAATCTAATAAACTTAAAGAAAAGAGATGATTTCTATGAAATGTTATCTAACTATTGACTTTGGTAGTACATATACAAAGTTAACAGCGATAGATTTAGTAGGAGAAAGAATTCTAGCAACTGCTAAAGATATAACAACTGTAGAAGATGATATAATGATTGGTTTTGATAAAGCTTATGAGAAACTTGTAAAAGAAATTGAGAAAGAAATTCCAATATCACAAGTTGAATTTGTGGACAAAATAGCATGTTCATCAGCAGCTGGTGGATTGAAAATGGTTGCAATCGGATTAGTTCCAGAACTGACAGCTGAAGCAGCGAAAAAAGCAGCTTTAGGAGCAGGGGCAAGAGTTATGAAAACATACTCATACGAATTAAACTCTCGTGAGATGGAAGAGATTAAAAACTCTCCAATAGATATAATTCTTTTAGCTGGTGGAACAGACGGTGGAAACAAAGAGTGTATAATACATAATGCTAGATTGGTAGTTGAGCATGATATAAGAAAGCCAATTATTGTAGCAGGAAATAAAGCAGCATCAGACGAAATAGAAAGAATTTTTTCTGAGGCAGGATTAGATTATTATATGGCTGACAACGTTATGCCAAAAATAAATAAACTTAACGTTGAACCAGCTCGTGAAGAAATAAGAAAAGTATTCATGAATAAGATAATAGAAGCAAAAGGAATGAAGAAGGCTGAAAGTTTTATCAGCGGAATATTAATGCCAACTCCAGCAGCGGTATTAAAAGCGGCAGAAGTGCTATCTGAAGGAACAGATGAAGAGGATGGAATAGGAGATTTGATAATAGTTGATATTGGTGGTGCAACTACTGATATTCATTCGATTGGAAAAGGTGATCCGTCTAAACCTGGAGTTCTGTTAAAAGGATTAGAAGATCCTGTTGCAAAAAGAACTGTTGAAGGAGATTTAGGAATGAGATATTCAGCAATCTCTTTATTGGAAGCAGCTGGAACTAGAAAAATAAGAAATTATTTAAATGATGTAGACAAAAAATGGGATGTAAAAGGTCACTGTAACTACAGACATGATCATATAAAAATGGTTCCTCAAACAAAAGAAGAAATTTTGTTTGATGAAGCAATGGCCAAAGTTGCAACAGAGTTATCGATGACTAGACATTGTGGAGTTTTAGAGTGTATATACACTCCTATGGGAACAATGTTTAACCAAAGTGGTAAAGATCTTTTAAATGCACCTTATATAATAGGAACTGGGGGAGTTATCGTTCATAGTGAGAATCCGAGAGGGATTTTAGAAGCAGGAAAATTTAATCCAGCAGAACCGATATATTTAAAACCAGAAAATCCAAAATTTATGGTAGATAAAACATATATTCTATCATCTATGGGATTATTAGCTCAAAAAGAGCCGGATTTAGCGATAAAAATAATGAAAAAATATCTGATTGAAGTATAAGTTTTGAGGAGGAATCTGATCAATGAATTTAAAATTTAAAAAATGGACTGATGAAGAGTTCTTTAAAGTAAGAGAAGAGGTTTTAAAGCAGTGGCCAACAGGGGCGGATGTAAATTTAGAGGAAGCTGTAGCTTATCATAAAGCTTTACCTGAGCACAAAAACTTCGCTAAAAAATTAATAGATGCAAAAGCAAAAAATATAACTTTAGCTCAACCAAGAGCAGGAGTTGCTTTAATTGAGCAACATATTGAGTTATTAAATTTCTTAGATAAAGAGGGTGGAGCTGATTTATTACCATCTACAATAGATTCTTACACAAGACAAAATAAATATGAGAACTGTGAAAAAGGAATTGAAGAATCTAAAAAAGCAGGAAGATCATTATTAAATGGATTCCCAGGTGTAAACCACGGAGTTAAAGGTTGTAGAGAAGTTGTAGAAGCGGTAAACTTACCTTTACAATTAAGACACGGAACTCCAGATGCTAGATTATTATCAGAGATAATGCTAGCTGCTGGATATACATCAAACGAGGGTGGAGGAATATCTTACAACATTCCTTATGCAAAATCAGTAAGTTTAGAGCAAACAATAAGAGATTGGCAATATTGTGATAGATTAGTTGGATGGTACGAAGAGCAAGGAGTTTCTATCAATAGAGAACCATTTGGACCATTAACAGGAACATTAGTTCCACCATCAATTTCAAATGCTGTTCAAATCATTGAGTGTTTACTAGCTGCTGAGCAAGGAGTTAAAAATATTACTTTAGGATATGGACAATGTGGAAACTTAGTACAAGACGTTGCTGCAGTAAGATCTATGATGGAGCAAGCTGAAGAGTACTGTAAAGAGTTTGGTTATGAAAATATGCAATTAACTTCTGTATTCCACCAGTGGATGGGAGGATTCCCTGAAGATGAGGCTAAAGCCTTTGGAGTTATTTCAAATGGAGCATCAGCAGCAGCATTAGCGGGAGCAACAAAAGTTATCGTAAAAACACCTCACGAGGCTATCGGAGTACCAACAAAAGAAGCTAACGCAATGGGAATCAGAGCAACAAAAATGGTATTAAACTTATTAAGAGGACAAAATTTACCAAACTCTGAAGAAGTTCAATTTGAAAAAGATATGATAAAAAGAGAAGTTAAGCAAATTATCGATAAAGTACTTGAGTTAGGAAACGGAGATTTAGCAGTAGGAACTGTTAAAGCATTCGAGCAGGGAGTTTTAGATATTCCGTTTGCACCATCAAAGTATAATGCAGGAAAAATGTTACCAGCAAGAGATAATAATGGAATGATTAGATATTTAAATGCAGGAAACTTACCTTTATCAGAGGATATAAAAGCTTTCCATACTGCTAAATTACAAGAAAGAGCAGATTTTGAAGGAAGAGAAATAAGTTTCCAAATGACAGTAGATGATATATTTGCTGTAGGAAAAGGAACATTAATTGGAAGACCAGCAACAAAATAATTTCTATAAAAATAAAAAAATATTATTTAAAATTTGATTTATTATAAAAGTTAGGGAGAGAGATCTCCCTCGTAAAAATCAGGAGGAATTAAAATGAGAATAGTTGATGTAGTATGTTCAGCAGGAAAAACAGGTTTTTACTTTGATGACCAAAGAGCTATAAAAAAAGGAGCAGGACATGATGGATTTGCTTATGTAGGAGAGCCAGTAACAGAAGGATTTACTTCAATTAGACAAGCTGGAGAAGCAATCTCTGTACAATTAATATTAGAAGATGGTCAAGTAGCATTTGGAGATTGTGCAGCAGTACAGTATTCTGGTGCGGGAGGAAGAGACCCATTATTCCTAGCTAAAGATTTTATTCCAGTAATTGAAAAAGAAATCGCTCCAAAGTTAATTGGAAAAGAGTTAGATAACTTCAAATCATTAGCTGAAGAGTTCGATGGAATGTTATTAGATGGAAAAAGATTACATACTGCTATAAGATATGGAATTACTCAAGCTTTATTAGATGCTGTAGCAAAAGCTAGAAAAGTAACTATGGCTGAAGTTATTCAAAAAGACTATAATACAGGTTTAGAAATTTCAAAAAGACCTATATTCACTCAATCAGGAGATAACAGATACGAGAATGCAGACAAAATGATTATAAAATCTGCTGATGTTTTACCACATGCTTTAATAAATCATGTAGAAACAAAATTAGGTAAAAATGGAGAGTTATTACTTGAATACGTTGGATGGTTAAGAGATAGAATAATCCACTTAAGAGATTCAGAAGACTATACTCCTATTTTACACATAGATGTATACGGAACAATTGGAGCAGCATTTGATGGGGATACAACAAAAATGGCAGACTATTTACAAACATTAGTAGATGCAGCAAAACCATTTAAATTAAGAATTGAAGGTCCTATGGACGTAGAAGATAGAGATAAGCAAATTGAAGCTTTAGCAGCATTAACAGCTGAAGTAGATAGAAGAAACATGGGAATCGAGTTAGTTGCTGATGAGTGGTGTAACACTTATGAGGATATCGCAGCTTTTGCTGATGCTAAAGCTGGACATGTAGTTCAAATAAAAACTCCAGATTTAGGAGGAGTAAATAACATAGCAGATGCAATTCTTTATTGTAATAAAGTAGGAATTGGTTCTTACTGTGGAGGAACTTGTAACGAGACTAACAGATCAGCTGAGGTTACTACTAACATAGCTATGGCATGTGGAGCTCTTCAAGTTTTAGCAAAACCAGGAATGGGTGTTGACGAAGGATACATGATTGTATTTAACGAAATGAGCAGAGTAGAAGCTTTAGTAAACAGAAGAAAGTAATAGACTTTTAATTCTGGGAAAAGGTGGGGGTCTCCTACCTTTTCCTTTAATTTTATAGAAAATTCTAAGAGGTGAATAGAATGACAATAAATAAACCCGCTAAATGTGGAACATTAGAGTCTAATGATATATTTGTAATGTTAACTCCAAGTGAAAATGGAATAAGTATTGAATTAGAAAGTGTTGTAGAAAAGCAGTTTGGAAATCATATAAAAATGGTTATTGAAGAGAAATTAAAAGAGATGGGAATTACTTCAGTTTTAGTAAAGGCTCAAGATAAAGGAGCTTTAGATTATACAATAAGAGCTAGAATTGAGGGAGCTGTTAAAAGAGGTTGTTAAATATTCCTTTTAAGGTGAGGTGTTAGTGTGAAATTAAGAAGAACAATGTTATTTATGCCTGGAAATAACCCAGGGATGCTACAAACAGCAGATACATTTGGAGCAGACTCAGTAATATTTGATTTAGAAGATGCAGTTGCTTTAACAGAAAAAGATGCAGCAAGAATACTAGTAACAGAAGCTATGAGAACGATGAATTATGGAGAAACAGAAGTTGTAATAAGAATAAATCCATTATCATCTCCATTTGCAATGACAGATATAGATAAAATGGCTAGATTAAAGCCAGATGCAATACTACTTCCAAAGGCTACTCCAGAAGATATGGAAATTTTGGAAAAAGAGTTAGAAAGAATTGAAAAAGAGGAAGGCTTTGAAGTAGGAACTATAAAAGTTCATGCTTTAGTAGAGACAGCTTACGGAGTGGAAACTGTTTATGAAACAATAAAGTCTTCTAATAGAATTCAAGCTGTTTTATTAGGTGGAGAAGATTTAGCAGCAGATTTAGCAGTAAAAAGAACTAAAGATTCAGAAGAGTTATTTTATGCTAGAACAAAGGTAGTAAATGCTTGTAAAGCATTAAAAGTAGATGCAATAGATACACCTTTTACTGATACAAATGATTACGAAGGATTAGCTGCAGATTCGAGAAAAGCTAAAATGTTAGGATTCTCTGGAAAGTTAGCTATAAACCCAAGACAAATAGATACAATTCATGAAGTATATTCTCCAACAAAGCAGGAGATAAATCATGCTTTAAGAGTTATGGCAGCAAAAGAAGAAGCGGAAAAAGAAGGATTAGGAGTGTTCTCTTTAGATGGAAAGATGGTTGATCTTCCAATTATAAATAGAGCTATCCAAACTTTAGAAATTGCTGAAATGATTGGATTATTAGATTAATTTAGGGTGAGGTGTTCTAATGAAAAATATTTTAGGGAGAGAAATTCCTGAATTTATAGAAGGATATGGAAATGTAAAACAATATAAAGGGTATCTTTCAAATAAAGATGGAGTAATAAAAAAGGATTTTAAATTTAAAACTATATCTGCTCAAGATTCAAAATTACATACAGATTTAAACAAATTAATGGATAAATTACCATTGAAGGATGGGATGGTAGTTTCGTTTCACCACCATTTAAGAAATGGGGATTTTGTTTTAAATATGGTAATGGAAGAGATTGCAAAAAGAGGATATAAAAATATAACAATAGCAGCAAGTTCTATATTCCCTTGTCATAAAGGGTTAGTAAAAATGATAGAAGATAAGGTAGTGACTCAAATATATGCAGCATATATATCTGGACCAGTAGCCGAAGCTATATCTCAAGGGAAGTTAGAAAGACCTGCTATAATGCATACACATGGTGGAAGAGCAAGAATATTTGAATCAGGAGAGAGAACTATTGATGTTGCATTCATGGCAGCTCCTACAAGTGATGAATATGGAAATATAAATGGTGTAGATGGAAAATCAGCTTGTGGAGCATTAGGATATGCACATACAGATGCAGAGTTAGCAAATATAGTTGTAGCTATAACAGATAATCTAGTTGAGTATCCAAACACGACAATTGAAATAAATCAAACTTTAGTAGATTATGTTTTAGTTGTAGATGCAATAGGAGATCCGAAAGGAATTGTGTCAGGAACAACTCAAATAACTAAAAATCCAATTGGATTAAAAGTTGCAGATTTAACAGCGAAATTTATTGAGGAATCTGGATACTTAAAGAATGGTATGAGTTTTCAAACTGGTGCAGGAGGAATATCTTTAGCTGTAGCAGCACAGTTAAAAAATATAATGAAGCAAAAAGAGATTTGCGGAAGTTTTGCATCTGGAGGAATAACAGGATACATTGTTGATATGTACAAAGAGGGATTGTTTAAAGCTTTATTTGATGTTCAATGTTTTGACTTAGATGCTATAAAATCAGCTAAGGAAAATCCAGCACACATAACGATGTCAGCATCAATGTATGCTAATGCAAACAATAAAGGAGCAGTTGTAAATAAGTTAGATGTTGTTATTTTAGGAGCTACAGAGATTGATACAAACTTTAATGTAAATGTAACAACAGGGTCTAACGGGGTTATAATGGGAGGATCAGGTGGTCACTCTGATACAGCTGCAGGTTCAAAATTATGTATAATAGTATCACAGCTTGTTAACTCTAGAATATCTGTTGTAAAAGATAAAGTTACAACATTAACTACACCTGGTGAAACGGTTGATATTCTTGTAACTGAAAGAGGAATTGCTATAAATCCTTTAAGAAAAGATTTGTTAGAAAAATTTAAAGATTCTAAACTTCCGATAAAGACAATAGAGGAGTTAAGAGAAATAGCTAGAAATATGACTGGGCAAGAGAATGAAATTGAATTTGAAGATGAAATAGTTGCAGTTGTTGAGTATAGAGATGGTACTGTTGTAGATACAATAAAAAAAGTGAAATAAAGTTTGTGGAGAAATATTTCTCCACTTTTTTTATTTAATTATAGGAATAAAATATTCTTATACAAGCGAAAAAAATAAAATAAAAAATTCTTGATTTTGGAATTGATATAGTGTAATATATGTCTGTAAAGGAGGAACTATGATTGAAAATATTATAAAAAGTATGAAAAACAACTTATCTGAGAGTGAAAAAATAATTGCTACATATATTGTTAAAAATAAAAACGTAATAGGAGAGATTACTTCGACAGAGTTAGCTAAAAAAATAGGAGTAAGTCAATCTTCAATTATTAAATTTATAAAAAAAATAGGATTTTCAGGATACATAGCATTTAAGTTACAATTAGAAAGGGATTTAGAAAATAAAAAAAGTTCATCAAAAAATAAAATACATAGTGATATAGACTTAGAAGATTCTTTAGAAGAGGTTACAAAAAAAACATTAGCAGAAACTATCGAAGCTTTAAATAGTACTGTGGGAGTAATTGATTATAAAAATTTCGAAACTATTATAGAGAAAATTAGAGAAAGTGGTCGTATTTTGATAATAGGTGCGGGAATGTCATCTATTGTAGCTAGAGATTTAGAATTAAAATTAATGAAAATAAAAATAGACACTGTTCACTATGATAGTAAACAGATGCAACTTATGAAGCTTTCAACGATGAATGAAAAAGATTTAGTTATAGCAATATCTCATAGAGGGGAAACGCAAGAAGTTTTAGATGTTGTAAAAATTGCTAAAGATATGAAAATTTGTGTTGTATCAATAACATCAATTGGGAAAAATAGTCTTTCTTCTTTAAGTGATTATAATATTGGGGTTGTTTCTAAAGAAAGTATATTAAGAAGTTCAGCTATTTCATCGAGAATGGCGCAAATGATAATATTAGATAGTATTTTTTTAAGATTAATGCAAAAAGATTATAGAAAAGTAAAAAAATATATAGAAAAAAGTAAAAAAATAGTGGGATGGGTGGAAAAATAAATGGAAAAGATATTGGAAGGAAAAACAACGGAAACAAGAAATTTAAAGAGTATGAATATGGATAGTATGAGTATAAAAGAGATTTTAACACTTATAAATGAAGAGGATAAAAGAGTTCCAGAAAGTATTCAAGAGGTTATTCCAGAGATTGAGAAGGCTGTAAAATTAATAATAGAAGCTTTTAATAATGGTGGAAGATTGATATATATGGGAGCTGGAACAAGCGGAAGATTAGGGGTTTTAGATGCGGTGGAATGTCCCCCAACGTTTGGAGTAGATAAGACAAAAGTAATGGGATTGATAGCAGGAGGAGAAAAAGCTTTTGTGGAAGCTCAAGAGGGGGCTGAAGATTCTAAAGAATTAGCTATAGAAGAGTTAAATGGAATAGAGCTGAGATCAAATGATATAGTTTGTGGAATAGCAGCATCAGGAAGAACACCTTATGCAATAGGTGGAATTGAATATGCAAAAAAGTTAGGTTGTAAAACAATAGCGATTGCGTGTAATAAAAGAAGTAAAATTGGAGAGATAGCAGATGTGGCAATAGAGGTAGAAGTAGGACCTGAAGTTTTAACGGGGTCTACAAGAATGAAAGCGGGAACAGCTCAAAAATTAATTTTAAATATGATTAGTACTGCTTCAATGACAGGAATAGGAAAAGTTTATGAAAATTTAATGGTTGATTTAAAAATTACTAATGTAAAGTTACAGGAGAGAGCAAAAAATAATGTGATGCAAATAACGGGGTGTAGTTATGAAATCGCTCAAGAAACATTAGAAAAAGCTAATAATCAAGTAAAAGTAGCAATTATAATGGTTTTATTAAGATGTAACAGAGAAGAAGCAGTGGAAAGATTAAATGAATCTAAAGGTTTTATAAGAGAAGCAGTAAAATAATATCAAGGGGAGAGTAAAATGGATAATCAATCAATTGCAAAAGAGATAATTGAAAAATTAGGGTCAAAAGATAATATAGCAGTTATAAATAATTGTATGACAAGAGTAAGAGTTTCTGTTAAGAATAATGATAAAGTAGATTTTAAAAACTTGGATGAAATTCCAGGGGTTATAAAAGTAATAAAAGATGATACGATTCAAGTAGTTGTAGGACCAGGAAAGAGTAAAAAAATAGCGGATGAAATGAAAAAACT
Source organism: Cetobacterium somerae ATCC BAA-474 (assembly GCF_000479045.1). Classification (NCBI taxonomy): domain Bacteria; kingdom Fusobacteriati; phylum Fusobacteriota; class Fusobacteriia; order Fusobacteriales; family Fusobacteriaceae; genus Cetobacterium; species Cetobacterium somerae. The sequence continues at coordinate 42,497 of NZ_KI518128.1, read as the reverse complement.
TTGTGGAGAAATATCGGCTAATAACGATGAATGGAAAAAAACAAAAGAGAGTGTAAAATCAAAGCAAAGTAAGTTCTCATCAGTATTAAGAAGGTTAGCAAATATATTTATTCCATTAATTCCAGCGATAATAGGGGCGGGGCTTTTAAATGGAATAGCAGGATATTTTCAAAATGTATATACAGCAGAAGGAATAAAAGATATGCCTATGTGGATAACATTTTTTCAAACTTTAGGTAGTGGTTTATTTGCATATTTTGCAATATTTGTGGGTATAAATTCAGCTAATGAGTTTGGAGCAACACCTGCTTTAGGTGGAGTTATTGGAGCAATAACAATAAGTGGTAATATAAATATATTTTCAAAAGCATTAGGCTTATACAATGCAGAAGTACCGTTAAATAGTATCTTAATTCCTGGTAAAGGTGGAATAATTGGTGTGATAATAGGTGTTGCAATTTTAGCTTGGGTCGAAAAGCAACTAAGAAAAATTATACCAGATTTTCTAGATACAATTTTAACTCCTATGATTGCATTATTAATAGTAGGAACATTAACAATATTTGCAATAATGCCTTTTGCAGGAGTAGTTTCAGATGGAATTATAAAAGTTTTCTCATTCTTTATAATGAGTGAAGGACCGATGGCAATAATAGGTGGATTTATATTAGCAGCATCATTTTTACCTCTATTAATGGTTGGATTACATCATGGACTAATACCATTTTATATGGTTCAACTAACACAATTTGGAAGTATCTCCTTATTTCCAATACTTTGTATGGCAGGTGGAGGACAAATAGGTGGAGCAGCAGCAATCTATATAAAGGCAAAAAAAAATAAAAAACTAAGAGATATAATAAGATCAGCAATGCCTGTTGCAATATTAGGAATAGGGGAGCCAATGCTTTATGGGGTAACACTTCCTTTAGGAAAACCATTCATAACAGCTTCAATAGCAGGTGGAATAGGTGGAGCATTTTTAGCAGCCACAAAAGTTCAAACAATAGCCTTTGGACCAGCAGGAATAACAGCTATTCCATTAGTTATTCCAGGAAAAATTTTATATTATATAATTGGATTAGCAATATCTTATATAGCAGGATTTATAATAACATATTTCTTTGGAATTCCAAAAGATATTGATGAAGCTGTATAAAAAATAAAAAAATAAAACTTTTTTTAAAAGATATTTGTCTAAAAGATATAATAAAGAAAAAAGTGTTATAAAAATAAATAATCTCCCCGTATTAAAAGAACCTTGTAAAAGAGGTTCTTTTAATTTTTTTAATAAAGGAAATGTGATAAAATTAGAAAAGAATATATTGGGAGGGATGAGATGATTTTAAAGTTTATAAATAAAATAAAAGATTATATAAGTGAATTGCAACTAACTCATTTTTATAGTCAAATGAAGGGAGCTTTAGAAAATTATAAAAGATCAAATTCAAATTTATGGGCAAATACCTTATGTTATTTTACAACATTATCTTTTATACCTGTTTTAGCGATAGCGTTTAGTATTGGAAGATGGTTTGGGATAGATAATTATTATCTTAAACAACTAACAGAGAGTTCCCCGTTAAATGAGGAGACTGTAAATCTTATACTAGAAACAACTCAGAATTTGCTACAAAATACTAGAAGTGGAATTATTGCAGGAGTAGGATTTTTATCATTAGGTTGGGTTATCATATCAATGTTTTCTGTGATTGAAAAAGCCTTAAATAGTATATGGGGAATTAGAAAAACAAGAGGTGTTTTTAGGAAAGTAACTGATTATTTTATTGTTTTTTTAATGTTACCAGTAAGTGTGATTGGAGCTAATATATTAACTAATCTAAAAACCGATATATTTTACAGTAAACATATAATACAGTTAATAGCACCATATTTAGCATTGTGGATATTTTTTATATTTTTTTATACTGTTCTTCCAAATACAAAAGTAAACTTAGTTCCAACTCTTTGGAGTAGTTTTATAATTTCATTTTTATTAAATCAAAGTAATATGCTATTAGTAAGATTACAGATAATAATAACAACATATAATAAAATTTATGGAAGCTTTTCAGTTCTGTTACTTTCTTTAATATGGTTAAAAATTGTATGGTTTTTAATTTTAATAGGAGCACACTTTTCATATATTTTACAAAATAGAGATAGTTTAGGAAAAATTGGAATAATAAAAAAAATAAATTTTATTTCAAAGTATAGGGTTACTCAAAAAGTATTACTAACATTGATGGAAAATTATTTGAAAAATAATAAACCAATATCTGCTATAGAGATATCTGAAAGTTTAAAAATACCAACAGAGTTAACTAGAGGGATTTTAGATATGTTAAAAAAAATGGGTTATATTTCAACGATTGAATGTGAAACAACAGATGAAAAAAATTATAAACTAACAATGAGTGTAGAGATAATAACATTTAAGAAATTATATGAAGATATGGAAAATTTTGGCGAAAATTATGTGATAGATGAAGTTAAATTTAATGAAAATTTTAAAGTAATCGAATATTTTAAAAATATTTGATTGACAAAGTTTTTAAAATATAATATATTTTTCTTACATAATATAGTGTAGGAGGGATTTATGAAAAATAAGATAAACGAGATACTGGTAAACGACGAAAAGGCTTCTTTAAATAAAATAGCTAAAGAATTAGATATTTCAATGATTGAAGTTTTAAGAGAGGCACCAACTGTAAAAAAGTATGATATAGAAAAAATCGATGACTTGTTCGATATATTAAGAGGGTGGGAAAAGGTATTTTTATTAGTTATTACTCCAAGTTTTGTATTAGAAATACAAGATAAGTTCCCAAAAGGATTTTATGCTCATGGATTCTTAAATTTCCACGATAAAAATTCAACAATAGGTGGACATTTAAGTGTGGGAAAAATAAAAGAGATTTTTTTAGTAAAAGATATAATGTTTGGAAGAGAGAGCTATTCTATAAAATTCTTCGGAGAGGATGAAAAGGAGATATTTGCAGTGTATGTTCCAAGAAATGAGAAGAAAGAGTTGATTGAAGAGTGTTTAGAAAGTTTTAAAAGTTTATAAAAGTAAAAATAGGGAAAAGTTATGCTAGCTTTTCCCTATTTTTTATTTTATTTGTGCTTAGAAATAATATCTAAACTAAATTCAGTAGCTTTATCTAAATCCAATTGGTCTGGATGTGATTTAGCATCTTCCCATCTTTTTTTTCTTTCTTCGTTTGGAGACATTTTGTGATCAGATGGAAGTGTTGATAACCAAGAGATTAACTTTGGATCAATGGCTCCTTGACAAAAGTATCCACCTAAAATATTGTTATTATTATTTTTTAATAGAGTTTCAATGTTGTTAACACAATCTTTAGCATGTTCAGAGTGTGGATAAGCACCTAAAGTAAAGAAGTATGCAACATTTTTATCAAAAATTTGTTTAGCTAAAGTCAATGCTGTTTGATCGAAAGTGGCTCTATCAATCCAACCACCTACAAAAATTAAATCATAATCTAAGTTTACAATTTCAGAGATTGGTAAAAGGTTAGCAGTTGGAATACCTTTATGAATAGCTTGAGCTATTTTTTCTGTATTTCCAGTTTTTGATGAATATGTAATAAGTATTTTCATAAAATTAAAATCCTCCCATTATTTTTGATTAAATTTAAATTCTTTATAAAAGTATAGCTTTATTGGTTTATTATTTAAAGTTACAGGAGTCAATTTCCACTTGTTTAAAGTTTTTTCGACTTCTTTTTGGAAACCTAAACTATCTTTATCACTGTAAAATTTAATATCTTCAATTTCACCATTTAATCCCACAAGAAATCTAACCTTAATAGAAACTTCTTTAGTGTATGATACTCTTTTAGCAGCTAAAGGATACTCTGGATCAGGTTGAGAAATAAAAGAATATTTAAGTCCTTGGACCCCTTGATTTTTAGCAGCAAATACACCTTGCGAGAGCTCAATTAAATCAGTATTAGTATTTGTAGGTGTATTTGTATTTTCTGATTGGTGAGATTTTTTAGTGAGTTCATTTTTCTTTTTTTCTAAAACTTTTTTAGGTTTAGAAATTTTTTTATTATCTTTTTTTATAACTTCTCTTTTTTTCTCCTCAAATTTAGGTTTATCTATTTTTTCTTCTACCTTTTCTTCTAAAACCTCTTTTAGAATTTCATCTGATGATTCGGTTGGTTGCGGTTGTGGAGTTATTTGCATTGAATTGAAATTAACAGAGATAGATGGAGTACTAAAATCATTTCCAACATTATTAATTTCAAAACTTTTGTTTGAATCTAAAGAAAAACCAAAAATAAAAATAAATATATGTAAAACTATTGAAAAAATAAAAAACTTCATAATTCCTCCAAAAAATAAGTAGTAAATCCATAATGATTATAACAAAAAATATTTTAATTATCAAATTATTTATAAAAAAATACTTTGTTTGAAAAATATATTGACTATTTAGTACAAAATCATTATAATAACTTTGAATGTCAAAATATTTAATTTTAGGAGGGAATGTATGATAGATATAATCAAAGCAGGAGGACCATTAATGGCTGTGATAATATTTTTATCAGTAGCAGGTCTTAGTGTGATATTAGAAAGAGGGTACTACTTTTTCAAAAATGAAAAAGATAATGGAGAACTTTTAATAAATCATTTAGAAAAATTTATCAAAAATAATGAAAGAGAAAGAGCTATAAAAGCATGTGATTGCTTTAAAAATACATCAGCAAAAGTAATGAAAACAATTTTAATAGAATATAATGGTGAAAAAATGAATTGTTGTACTTATGATTATTTAGAAGAGAAAGCAAGAGAGTGTGCCTTAAGAGAGATGCCAAAATTAGAAAAAAATATGTGGATTTTAGCTTTAGCAGCTAATGTAACTCCATTAGCAGGGTTATTAGGAACTGTAACAGGAATGATTGGGGCATTTACAGCTATGTCAAAACATGGAGCAGGAGATCCAACAGTTCTAGCTTTTGGAATTTCACAAGCATTAATCACAACAGCATCAGGTTTAATTGTAGCAATACCTGCTTTAATATTTTATAATTTCTACCAAAAAAAGATTGAAAAAGCATTGGTTGATATGGAAAAAAATGTAGTGGAATTTATAAATATTTTAAGAAAGATGTAGGTATAGAATATGTTTAAATCAAAAGGGTTTATGAATTATCAAAGAAAACAATTAACACCAGATTTAACTCCATTAATAGATGTAGTATTTTTACTTCTAATATTTTTTATGGTTGCTACAACATTTGATGATATGAAGGGTATGAAAATAGATTTACCTAAATCAGAGGTTTCTGAAATAACAGAAGCTGTTGATAAAATTTCAATTTTAGTTACAAGTAATGGAGAGCTAAAAATAAAAATAGACAGACAAAAAGAGAGTTCCATAGTAGATATAAGAAAAGATGAATTGCAAGAAAAAATAAAAAATATAATTGTACTAATGGAAAATAAAAGAGTAGCAATATTAGCTGATAGAGGAATCGATTATGGAGATGTAGTAGATATAATGTCAGATATAAAGTTGGCTGGAGCACAAGCAATAGATATAGAGACTAAAGGGAAGTGATTAAATAATGTATTTTGAAACAAGATATAAGAGTCATCATAATTCTAGTGGATTGATAGGAAAGTATTATCCTCAAAAAAGAGTTACAGAGGAAGAATTTTTAAACAGATTAAAAGAGGAACCTAAAGATGTTCCAAGAGCTATATATGTTCATACACCATATTGTGATAAAATTTGTTCGTTTTGTAATTTAAATAGAGAGCAATTGAGTGGAAGTTTAGATTCTTATGCAGATTATATAGTTAGTGAATTTGATAAATATGGGGACTATAGATATTTTAAGGAAAAAAGTGTAGATGTAATATATTTTGGTGGAGGAACTCCAACAGTTTATAAAAATAATCAATTGGAAAAAATACTTCAAAGTGTTAATAGAAATATAAAATTTTCTGCAGAATATGAATTTACTTTAGAAACAACATTACATAATTTAAATGATGAAAAAATAGAGTTAATGAATAAATATGGAGTTAATAGATTATCTGTAGGTATTCAAAGTTTCTCAGATGAAGGAAGAAAATTTTACAATAGAACGTATTCGAAAAATGAAACAATAGAGAGATTAATTCAATTAAAAGAAAAATTTAATGGAGAAGTTTGCATAGATATTATTTATAACTATCCAACGCAAAAAATAGAGGATGCTATAGAGGATGCCAAGATTATAAAAAAGTTAGATTTAGGAAGTTCAAGTTTTTATTCATTAATGGTTCATGAAGGTTCAACATTATCTCATGACATAAAAGATGAAAAAGTTAAAGTTCAAGAGGATTTAAAAAGAGAGAGAGAGTTACATGATGCGTTTATAAAAGAGTTAACTAAAGATAGTGATTATTATGTATTGGAGTTAACGAAAATAGCAAAAAAAGGAAGAGATAAATATAAATATATAAAAACTAGAAACTTTGGAGGAGACACTTTTCCAATTGGAGTTGGAGCTGGAGGAAATGTTGATAATATATCTATTTTTAGAATGAAGAAAGAGATGTCAATGTTTGTTGAAAAAAGTGATTATCAACAAAGATTGGATAAATTTAGCGGATTGTTTCAATTTCCACAAATAGATAAAAATATAGTAAAAAATATATTAACATCTGAAGAAATGATAGTTTTTGAAGAATTACTATTTGAGTTAAAAGAGAATAATTTTATATTAGAAGATAAAGAACATTATAAACTAACTGAAGATGGCTTATTTTGGGGTAACAATATATCTAGAGAGATTTTAACAACAGTTGTTGAAAAAACTTTAGGATTAATAAAAAAGTAATGGAGAGGGATTAAAATTATGAACAAAAGAATAGCAGTACTAAGTTTAATAGTAACAGCTTTAAGTTATTCAAATGATGATTTTTTCTATGAAGACGCTAATAAAGGGGTTAAATTAAATGAAAGTGTGATTTCAACAACGGGGTTTGAAATAGCACAAAGAAATGTAACAAATACAGTAACAGTTATTACAGCTAAAGATATAGAGGAAAAGAATTATCAATCTGTATCAGAGGCTTTAAAAGATGTACCAAGTGTCAATTTAATAGGTGATCCAAAAGATCCAATAATTGATATGAGAGGACAAGGAAGTAAAGCAACAGCAAATGTACAAGTTTTAATAGATGGTGTAAGTGTAAACTTATTAGATACATCTCATGCAAAAACACCAATTAATACAGTTCCGGTTGAAAATATTGAAAAAATTGAGGTTATTCCAGGCGGAGGAGCTATTCTTTATGGAAGTGGAACAAGAGGTGGAATAATAAATATTGTGACAAAATCAGGAGCAGGTTATACAGGAGGTTCTGTTTCAGGAGAGCTAAATACTTTTGGTGGAAAAAAAGGTGAGGTTTCTTATGGAACGACAGTTGGAGATTTAGGTATAAATATTAATTATACTAAGAATGATTACAAGGGGTTTAGAGATGGGGATGAATCAGATTCAGAGTATTTTGAAGGAAGTTTAAAATATAAAATTGATGAAAATCAAAGTTTTACCTTTAAGTACTCAAGATATAAGGATGATGCAACATCACCTAGAGCTCTTACAAAAGAGATGTTATCAAATCCTAAAAGTAATGGTCTTGTTGGTAAATATGATGAGTTAATTGTTAATAATACTAAGAAAGATGAATTTACAGGAAAATATGAGTACAAATTTAATGAAAAAGTAACTTTAGATTTAGTTGGATTCTATCAGAAAACAGATATATATAATGAAAATAATTATGAAAAAATGAGTTATAGTGTTAAAAATTATATGGATTATACTGACGAAAAGATAGGATTTAAACCGAAATTAAAAGTTAGCTATGGAGAATCAAGTAGTTTAATTTTAGGGTATGACTATATAAATAACAACTTGAAAAGAGATAGTCAAATGGATATGTTTAGTTCAGAAAAATATAAAAATGATTTAACTAAAGATACTCATAGTGTATTTGTTTTAAATAGAAATGCAATTGGTAAATTTGAATTTACTCAAGGTGTAAGATATGAATATGCAGATTATAAAACTGATAGATCATATACAAAAAGTTCTTTATCAAGTGGGGCAACAACATCAGATACAAGTATAAATAGAAAAACAACTATGGAAAATATGGCTTATGAGTTAGTAGGAAACTATTTGTATTCAGAGACAGGAAATATCTATGTGAAGGGAGAAAAAGGGTTTACTTCTCCAACACCTTCACAATTAGTAGATAAAATAGATGGAGCATATATTAATAATGATTTAGATTCAGAAACATATATAACATATGAAACAGGTTTTAAAGATTATATATTTGGAAGTTTTATAAGTGGAGCAATATATTTAACTGAAACAAATGATGAAATAGCAACAGAAAATTATACAGGAATGAATTTTAGAAATTATAATATTGGAAAAACAAGAAGATATGGTTTAGAGTTAAATGCAGAGCAGTACTTTGGAAATCTAACAGTAAGAGAAGGATATGCTTTAGTTAAGACAAAAATATTAAAAGATCAAGATAAATCAATTGAGGGAAATGAAATAGCAGATGTTCCTACAAATAGATTTAATATAGCATTAGATTATAAAATAACTTCAAAAGTTAATGTTATTTGGGATACAGTTTATTCGTCAGGTTATTATTTAAATAATAAAAATACAGAGGGTAAACAGAATGAAAACATTGTGACAAACTTAACATTAAATTATAGACCAGTTGAAAGTTTAAGAATTTATACAGGAATTAATAATATATTTAATGAAAAGTATTATAACTCTATAAGCTCAGATGGCAAAGAGTATAATCCAGCTGCAGAGAGAAGTCTTTACGCAGGATTTAAATATAATTTCTAAAAAATAGGAGAATTAATATGAAAAAACACATATCGTTAATATTAATTCTGGGAATAATACTAACAGGAACACTTTCTATTGGTTTAGGAAGTGTTTCTGTACCATTGGAACAACTATTTTCCATAAGTACAGCACCAGATTATATAAAAACAATAATTTATGATATAAGATTACCAAGAATAGTGATGGCATTATTAATAGGAATGATGCTTTCATCAAGTGGAGTTGTAGTTCAAGCAGTATTTCAGAATCCACTAGCTGATCCATATATAATAGGAATTGCAGCAAGTGCTACACTCGGGGCTGTGATAGCATATGTATTTCAATTACCAGATATTTTTTATGGGATATTGGCATTTTTATCATGCTTAATAAGTACATTCATTATATTTAAGTTATCAAATAGAAGTGGTAAGGTTGACATAACAACTCTTCTAATAGTAGGAATAGCTGTATCAGCTTTTATAGGTGCTTTTACATCTTTTGCTATGTATTTAATAGGAGAGGAATCTTTTAAGATAACTATGTGGTTAATGGGGTATTTAGGAGGAGCAACTTGGACAAAAGTATTTTTACTTATAATTCCATTAGTTTTTTCTTTAATATTTTTTTACTTACAAAGAAATCAATTAGATGCATTATTATCAGGAGATGAAGAAGCTAACTCTTTAGGAGTTGATGTACATACATTGAAAGCAAAAGTATTAACAGTGTCGGCATTAGTTGTAGCATTTTCAGTTGCTTTTTCAGGAATGATTGGTTTTGTAGGATTAATTATACCTCATTCAATAAGAATGTTAGTAGGACCATCTAACTCTAGATTAATTCCTAATGCTGCCTTGGCAGGAGGATTTTTTTTATTAGTTTGTGACACAATAGGAAGATTGTTTTTAGCACCTGTTGAGATTCCAATTGGAGTTGTTACGGCATTCTTTGGAGCTCCATTCTTCTTATACTTAGCATTTAAAGCTAAAGGAGGAAACTAATGGGTGTAAAAGTGAATAATCTGTCATTTTCTTATGGAGAGAGAGAGATTTTAAAAAAATTAAAAGTTAATATAACTAAAGGAAAAATGACGGGGATATTAGGACCAAACGGTTGTGGTAAATCGACATTTTTAAAGAATATATTAGGATATTTAAATCCAAGTGAAGGGGATATTGAGTTTAATGGAAAGGAAACAAAGGAACTTTCTAAAAAAGAGAAAGCAAGATTAGTTTCCTTAGTTCCACAAAAGTCAAATTTAATGACAAATATGTCAGTTAAGGATTTTGTTTTAATGGGGAGACTTCCTCATTTAAAATCTAGTTGGGCAGGATATTCATATGAAGATAGAAGAAAAGTTGAAGATAATTTAAAGTTTTTAGGATTGGAAAAATTTTCTGAAAGAGTAGCAATTAGTCTTTCTGGAGGAGAGTTTCAAAGAGTTTTATTAGCAAGAGCTTTAACTCAAGATCCAGAAATTTTATTATTAGATGAACCAACTTCAGCTTTAGATTTAAATCATGCAGTTGAATTATTAAATAAGGTAAAAAGCTTAGTGGTTGAAAAATCTTTAACAGGAGTAGCAGTATTACATGATTTAAATTTAGCTGCTATGTTTTGTGATGAACTTATTATGATGAAAGATGGAGAGATAAAATATCAAGGAACACCATCTGAAGTTTTGACAGAAGAAAATTTACAAAAAGTTTATAATTTAAAGGCTAAAGTTATAAAAGATCAGAGTGGAATACCATATATTATTCCATTAGTTTAGGAGGAAAGATGAAAAGAGTAATAACATTAATTTTTACTATTTTAATTAGTAATCTAGTTTATGCTTTAAAAATAGAAAATGATTTTATTATAGATTCAAGAGGGAATAAAATAGTAAAGAAAGAGTATAAAAAAGTTTTAATATTAGATCCGGCAGCAGTGGAAGCATTTTATTTAATTGGTGGAGAAAATAATATAGTAGCAATAGCAGACACTGCAAAAAATCCAATTTGGCCACAAGAAAAAACAAAGGATTTACCAAAAGCAGGAACAATAATGAAACCTTCAGTAGAACAAGTTTTAATGTATAGCCCAGATTTAGTAATACTAAATACTATGTCTGAAAGTTTTGGAGAAAGTTTAAAAGCAAGAAAATTAAACTTTATAATTAATGAAGCTAATTCTTTTGAACAAATTTTAAATAATTTAGAAATATATGGAGTTATAACTGGAAAGGAAGAAAATACAGATAGATTAATTGATAGTTATAATTTAAAATTAAAAATGATAAAAGAGAAAATAGCAGAAAAACCTTTAAAAATAAAGGGAGGATTTTTATTTTCAACATCTCCAATGATGGTGTTTAGTCCAAATTCATTACCAGGTCAAATTTTCGATACTTTAGGAATAGAAAATATAGCAAAAGGGTTACCAGGTGGAAGACCAATATTATCGCCAGAATTTTTATTAGCAGAAAATCCGGATATACTTGTAGGTTCAATGGCTATAAAAAATAAAAATGATATTTTAAATAGTAATCCAGTTGTAAAACAAACAAAAGCGGGACAAAAAGGGAATATAATGATAATTGAATCAGACAAAATACTAAGAGGAACGCCTAGAGTAATTGATGCTTTAGAGGAGTTATACAAGGAGTTGTCAAATGTTAAATAGTATTTTCAAGTACTATTTAAAAGAAAGAAAACTGCTAACTTATTTTTTAGTTAGCAGTTTTTTTGTAACCGTACTGGATTTATATGGACCGATAGTTGTCCAAAATTTAATTGATAACTCAATTCCCAAGAAAAATATAAATGAATTTTTTATGTTCTCAGCTTTTTTATTAACGCTTTATATTATAAGATTATTTTTATCAATTTACTCTAGTTCAAGAGGACAGTTGATGGGAAATAGAATAAAATTTTTTATGAGAGAAGATTTATTTAAAAAAATATTAAATCAACCAGATACATATTTTATGAAAAATCAAAGTGGAGATATCATATCAAGAGTTACAAATGACTTAGAAAATGTTTCAGCTCTTCTATATAGAGGACTAGAAGATTTTTTATTTTCAATATTATCAATAGCCGGAGCTATGGCTTTAATGGCTACTTTTAATTTGAAGTTAACTTTAATAACAATGATTCCATTACCAATAGCTATATATTTTACAATAATTCAAAATAAGAAATTAAAATATGGCTACATAGAAGTAAGAGAAAGATTTTCTAAATTAACATCAGGAATTCACAATTCGTTGAAAACTATATTCTTTATAAAAGATAATGTCCTAGAAAAAGATACTTTAGAGAAGTTTTCAAGTAAAAATAAAGAGTTATTAAGTGTAGAGAAAAATAATATATTTAATACATCAGCTTTAATGTCCGGTATTAATTTTTATAATCAACTCACTCAACTTATTGTTATATTTATAGGTGGATACATGCATATAAAAGGTGAAATAAGTTTTGGAATTATTGTGAGTTTTATATTATTGACTAATAGATTTAGAGTGTATCTTTTAAGACTTATGGGCCTTGTAGATGTATTTCAAAGAGGAGCTACAGGAATAAGCAGGTTTTTAGAAATTATGAATATTCCAAATATTAAAGATGGAAATACAATTATAGAAAAAAATATAGACAGCATAAAGGTAGACGGATTAAATTTTGCATTTGGTAAACAAGAAGTTATAAAAAATTTATCAATAACTATAGAAAAAGGAGAAAAAGTAGCATTTGTTGGAGAGAGTGGAGTAGGAAAAACAACAATATTTTCACTTTTAAAAAGAACATTTTTACCTGAAGAAAATACAATTTTTATAAATGATTTATGCATCCATGAGGTAGATAGAGAAAGTTTGTTAAATAAAATAGCGATAGTCGATCAGAGAGATAGTTTGATGAATGAAACAATATTAGAGAATATAAAAGTAGTAAAAAGAGATGCAACAAAAAAAGAGATAGAAGAAGCATTAGAATTAGCTGAATTAAAAGAATTTGTAGAAAGTTTAGAAAAGAAAGAAAATACAAAACTAGGCCAAGGTGGAATTGAATTGAGTTCAGGACAGAAGCAAAGGCTATCAATGGCAAGATTATTTTTAAAAGACCCAGAAATCATATTTTTAGATGAAGGAACTTCAGCATTGGACAATATTTTAGAGAAAAAAATAATGGATAATATTCTACAGAAATTTGAAGATAAAATAATAATTTCAATAGCTCATAGATTAAATACACTTAAAAAATTTAACAAAATTGTAGTTTTAGGTAAAGATGGAATTAAGGAAATAGGCGATTTTCAAAGTTTAATTGATAAAAAAGGTGTATTTTTTAATATGTACAAAGCTGGAAATTTATAAAATACACAATAAAGGTATAAAATATTCTTGACAAAGTTTGTTAAAAAATATATCATATATTTAAATAGTTTGATTAACAAAATTAAAGGAGAAAAAAATAATTATGATGATGCCAATAAAATTTGATAAAGAACAAATAAAAAAAGAGGTAGAAGAGTTTAGAGGAGACTTTAAATCAGTTATATTAGGAACAAAATCTAAAAATGGAGATGTTGATGTGACATATGCTCCATACTTAAATTTCGAAGGAGAAGGGTATATTTACATTAGTGAAATTGGAGATCATTTTGATAATTTAAAAGATAATCCTCAATTTGAAATTATGTTTTTACAAGATGAGAAAGATGCAGCTTCTGTTCTAGTAAGAAAGAGATTAAGATACAATGTAGTAGCTGAATTTAAGGAAAGAGATGAAAAATTTGATGTAATATTAGATGCTTTTGAAGAGAAAGTTGGAGAAGGAATGAAAGTTGTTCGTAAAATGCAAGATTTTCATTTAGTAAAGTTAAATATAGTTAATGGAAGATTTGTAAAAGGATTTGGACAAGCATATAATTTAAAAGATGGAGATGTTGTTCAAATGACAGGAGATAAAAAATCTCATAGATAGTAAAAAAAGCCAATTAATTTTGGCTTTTTTTAATATTTCTCTAAATGAATTTTAGAAAAATCCATATCTTTATCATCATGTGGAGGTTTGTGTTCATTTGGATAACCTAAGGAAATGATAGAAACTATTTTTAAGTGACTAGGTATATTAAAATTATTTTTAATATACTCTTCTGATTCTGTATTATCGCTTGTTTTTCTATCTTTAACATTTATCCAACAGCTTCCAAGTTCTAGTTCAAAAGCTTTAAGTTGTATGCTGAAAGAAACAATAGAAGCATCTTCATTCCAAGTATTTGAAATTTCAGGATTACCTAAGACAATAATGGCTGCATTAGCTTCTTTTAACATAGCAGATCCAATAGATTTTGATAGAGATAGCTTATTTAATGCATTTTTTTCTTTTATTAGAATCAACTCAAATGGTTTTAAATTTCTTCCAGTAGGAGCAGTTAAAGCCACTTTTAGTATTTCATCTAATTTTTCTTTTTCAATATTTTGTGAAGTATATTTTCTAATTGATCTTCTTGATAAAAAATCCATAAATCCTCCTGTTTAGATTAGTATTTTTTTAATATTAACATATAAATAAAAAAATAAAAAGGAAAATCAAAAAAATTTTGAACAATATTCAAGAAAGAATTCAAAGGAGGGATACCAATGGGTAAATCTATAAAAGGAACTAAAACTGAACAAAATTTATTAAAAGCTTTTGCAGGAGAATCTCAAGCAAGACAGAGATACACACTATTTGCAGATAAGGCTAGAAGTGAAGGTTATGAGCAAATTGCTGCATTATTTGAGGAAACAGCTTTAAATGAGCAGTATCATGCAAGAAGATTTTTCTCATATTTAGAAGGTGGACCAGTTGAGATAACAGCAACTTATCCAGCAGGAATAGTTGGAACAACTATGGAAAATTTAGAGGAAGCGGCAGCAGGAGAATATGAAGAGTGGGCAGAGTTATACCCTGGATTTGCAGAAGTTGCTACAGAAGAGGGATTTCCTCAAGTTGCAGCAGCATTTAAAGTTATTGTAGAAGTTGAGAAATTACATGAAAAAAGATATCGTAAATTATTAAAAAATTTAGGAGAAGATCATGTATTTAAAAAAGATAACGATGTAAGATGGAAGTGTAGAAAGTGTGGTTATGTTCACGAAGGAATAGAGGCACCAAAAGTTTGCCCATCTTGTTTAGAGAAGCAAAAAGAGTTTGAGTTAGAGTGTATTAATTACTAAAATATCAAAGTGGAGAGATAAATTTCTTTCCACTTTTTTTATTGTAAAAAAATTGTTTTTTAGTAGAAAAATAAGGTATACTAAAAATAAAGGGGTGAGAAATTATGAAGAGAAAATTAATAATAATTTTTATTTGTTATTTTTCAATTTTACTAGGAGAGGGGAGCGATAAAATCATGTTAAAAGAATGTCCAAGTACACCGAATTGTGTTTCAAGTGAGGCAAAAGATACAAAACATTATATTAAACCAATATCTATAGATGATAAAGAGGGAAATGTGAAAGAGAAACTTATAAAAGTAATAGAAAAATTTCAAGGTAAAATTTTAGAAGATAAGGGAAATTTTTTAAAAGTAGCTTTTTATAGTAAATTTTTTGGATTTGAAGATATAGCAGATTTTGAGATAGAACCAGAAAAAAATGTAATAAATATAAGATCAGCAGCTCAAACAGGATGGTATGATTTTGGAGTAAATAGAAAAAGAATGGAAAAGATAAGGGAAGAGTTAAAATAAGGGGGAATTAAATTGGGTGAAAGTTTAGCACTTGCTGCAGCATTTGGGTGGGTAGGAAGCTCTGTATTTTTAGAGAGAGCAAGTAAAGAAACAGGAACGTTAGCAGTGAATTTGATAAGATTAGTTATAGCTATGTTGTTTTTAGGAGTAATAACGTATGTGAAGAGAGGGTTAGTTTTACCTTTAGATGTAACAAAGGAATCATTTAAATTTTTATCTATTTCAGGATTGTTTGGCTTGTTTTTAGGAGATTTTTTTTTATATAAATCATATATTAAAATAGGACCAAGAATAACTTTATTAGTTATGACATTTAGTCCGATAGCTGTTTCGATTTTAAGCTTTTTTATACTAGGAGAAAAAATAGAAGGATTTAAAGTTTTAGGAATGCTATTAACAATAATTGGAATAGCTATTGTTATATTGAAAAAGAAAAATGATAAAGAGTTTTCAAAAGTTGGATTTATATATGCTTTATTAGCAATGTTAGGAGAAAGCTTAGGAATTGTTTTTACCAGATTAGGTTCTATTGATTATGATTCTTTTGCAACAATTCAAGTTAGAACAATACCAGCGATTTTAGCTTTTATAGTTTATATCTCTTTAAAAAAAGAATGGTCAAATATAAAAGAAGGAATTTTAAATAAAAAAGGTATGATATATATAGTTTTAGGGACTATTGTGGCAACTTTAGGAGTAACTGCATTAGTAGAAGCTATGAAATATGCAAATGTCGGAATTGTAAGCACTTTAGCAGCAACAAGCCCGATATTAATAATTCCTATATCAATTATATTTTTTAAAGAAAAAGTTAGTATATTAGAGGGGATAGGTGCTTTAATATCTTTTGTTGGAATTACGATATTTTTTATATTATAATCTTGATTTTTAAGTTTAAAAACAATATAATTATTTTTAATAAATAAAAAAGGAAGGGATATAAGATAGAGATACAGGTCTTGGTAGAAAATAAAAGTTTAAATAAAGATTTAGTAAAGGAGCATGGCCTCTCTTTGTACATAAAAACAAATGGGAAAAAGATATTATTTGATGTAGGTGAAAGTAAAAAATTTTGGAAAAATGCAGAGAAAATAGGAATTAATCTAGAGGAAATAGATTATTTAGTCCTTTCTCATGGTCATAAAGATCATGGTGGAGGATTACCATACTTTTTAAAAAAAAATAAGAAAGCTAAAATATATTGTAGTGAGTATTATTTTGATAAACATTATAAAAAAATATTAGGAGCGTATATAGATATAGGTATACCCTATGAATACTTAGATGTTGAAAGATTTAATTTTATTCAAAATACATTTAATTTAGAGAATATATATTTATTTCATTGTTTTGATAAGAAAAGTGATAATCCAATTAATGAAAATCTTTATATGAAAAATGAAAATGGTGAGTATGAAAAAGATAGTTTTAAACATGAGTTACATATGATAATAAAAGAAAATAATATTAATACTCTGCTTGTTGGATGTGCACATATAGGAATAGAGAATATTTTAGAGCAATGTAAAACAGAAAAAATTGAGATACATAGTATAATAGGTGGGCTTCATCTATCAAGTAGAACTAGTTTAAATAAAAATGAGAAATATATAGATGATTTGATAGAATACTTAAATAAAACAAGTATAAATACTATTTTCCCATGTCATTGTACTGGTGAATTTGGAATTAAAAAACTTGAAAAAAATAGTGGATTTCAAGTTTTTGAAATTCAAACAGGAAGTAAATTAGAAATTTAAAAAAATATATTTATAGAAAGCTAGTTCATAACGAACTAGCTTTCTATTGGTATTGATATTTTTATGGTTTGTCCCATGCAATTTCCAGCATTAACAATTACATCACTAAAGGTTTCGATAGAATCACCCAAAATTTTAAAGTTATTTTCATCTATAAATTTGAGTAGTTTGAAGTAACTTTCACCTATTTTTTGAGTGAAGTCTTTATGATAAATTGAAACTACTAAATTGAAGTCAATATAATGATTAGAAACACTAGATGCAATAACTCCAATTCGATCTATTTTAAAATATTCATTTTTTAAAATATCATCTTTTTTTAAAATTGTTATTCTTTTAGCTTTTTCTAAACTATATTTTTTTCGAAGTTCATTTAAAGTATGAATTCCTTCAATGAGTTCTTTTTCAGATTTTGGTTCAGAAATTTCTATTTGAAAAACAAAGACATCATTTAAAGTTTCAAGAAAAGGAGTACAGCCATCTTGATTAGATATATTTTCAATCTCTTGAATCTTGTCTGAAATAAATTCTGCTGAATTTTGAAGAATTGATATTTTATCTTTAATTTGTTGTAGTTTTTTATTAAGTAGTTCAATACTATCAGATGTATTTTTACATTTGATATAGTCTTTAATTTCTTTTAAAGAAAAGTTAGCTTTTTTTAACATACTTATAAAGTATAAATCAGAGATATTTTCGTCATTATAGTATCGATAACCATTCTCTTGATCAATATATGCTGGTTTAAATAAATTTATAGTATCATAATAGATAAGAGTTTCTCTGCTTATATTAAATGTTTTAGCAATTTCACTAATTTTATAAAGTTTCAATAAATTACCCCCTTGACTATAAAGTATACTTTATACTATATAATTATAGCAGATATGATAAATATCTACAAATAGCAACACACAACAAATAAAAATGCATATAGGAGGAAAAATGAACACAAAAATTCAAGAAAAAGAAAGATTGTATAAGAAGATGGAAGAAAATTTTCCTAAATTTTTAAAGGATTTAGACAGAATAGTTTCAATTCCTAGTTTTTTGAAAGAGAACGATGATAGATTCCCTTTTGGCGAGGATATTCAAAAAGCTCTAGAAACAATGTTAGATATTTGTAAGGAGTTAGGATTAAAGACGTTTATAGACCCAGAAGGATATTATGGGTATGCTGAAATTGGAGAAGGAGAAAAATTAGTTGGAGTTTTAGGACACTTAGATGTTGTACCTCCAGGAGATTTAAATAAGTGGGAAAATCCTCCATTTGAGCCAATAATAAAAGATGGTAAATATTATGGAAGAGGATCACAAGATGATAAAGGCCCAACATTAGCAGCTATTTATGCTTTAAAAACACTTTTAGATTGCGGTTTTAATTTAAACTATAGAGTGAGATTTATATTTGGAACGGATGAAGAAAATTTATGGAGAGACATGCCTAGATATGTTGAAAAAGAGGAGATGCCTACAGTTGGATTTACACCTGATTCTAAATTTCCTTTAATATATGCTGAAAAAGGATTATTACAATGTAAATTAACAGCAAAAAATCAAAGTGGAATGGTATTTAAAGGTGGTGATGCTTTTAACTCAGTTCCTTCAAGTATTTTAGTTGAAAAAACAGCAGGATTAGTGCAAGCTTTGGATAAATTAAAATATGAGTATACAGAAAAAGATAATAAAATTGAAATTATAGGAAAAAGTGTTCATGCTCAAGTAGCTGAAACTGGAGTAAACGCTATAAACAGATATCTACATGCTTTGAGTTTAAGTGGAGTAGAAACAAAATCGGGTAAATTTATAGTTGAGAATTTAATTGGATATAACTTTGCAGAGCCAATATTTGGAGAAGTTAAAGATGAGCACTCGGGAGAGTTGAAATTTAATGTTGGTAAAATTGAATTTACACCAGAGAATGAGATTTTATGTATAGATATGAGAATTCCAGTTACTTATGATAAAGAAATAATTGTTAAGACTTTAACTGAAAAAGCAAAGGAATATGGATTTGAGTATTCTCAACATGATTATTTAAAGTCTATATATACTCCTCTTGACTCAGAGTTAGTAAAAACACTAATGGGAGCGTACCAAGAAGTAACTGGTGATATGGAATCTCAGCCGATAGCTGGAGGTGGAGCAACATACGCTAGAGCGATAAATAATTGTGTGGCATTCGGATATGTTTTACCAAATAGTCCTAAGACAGAGCATCAACCTAATGAGTATATAATTTTAGATGATATGAAAATGGCTATGAAAATATATATGAAAGCTTTTGAAAAATTTAGAGTTTAAAAAATATTGCTAGAGGAGATTGAGAACATTGAAAAAAGAAAGAAAGATGTTTAGTGCATATACTATTGTTTTTATATTTTTAGTAATAACAGGGGCTTTAACTTGGATAGTTCCACAATCAGTTGTTGTAAGTAATAATGGCGTAAAAGAAGTAATCTATAATGCTATTGTTAATGATGCTGGAGAAGTAGTAAAAGGTTTGGGTCGTCAGCCAGCAGGAATTTGGAATATTTTAATGGCACCAATACAAGGATTTGAAAAATCAAGTTCAGTAAGTATTGCAATTTTAATGGCTGGAGCTTTTTTAGGATTAATAAATTCTGTAGGTGCAATGGATGCTGGAATTGGAGCGTTGCTAAAAAAATATACAGGAACTACTTTAATAGCAATTTTAATGTTTGTTTTTGCTGTTTTTGGTAGTGTGTTTGGATTTTGGGAAGAGATACCCGCATTTTCAATTGTTATAGTGCCTTTATTTGTTTTGGCAGGATATGATGTGATAACAGGATTGGCTGTTTTAACAGTTGGAGCAACAGCTGGTAATATGGCGAGTGTTGTAAATCCATTTTCAACAGGAGCAGCTATTGGAGCAATTGGAAATCCCGAGCTTTCTTTAGGAAGTGGAATGGTATTGAGATTAATTTTATTTGTACTTCTTTATGCCATTGGACTATTTTTTACAGTTAAGTATGCAAATGAAGTTAAAAAAAATAAAGAAAAATCTCTTGTAGCTGATATTGATGTAAAAACTATGACTCACGAGCAAGGACATCTTCCTGAATTAACTAAGAAAAGATTTTGGTCAATTATGGTATTAATAGGAATTATAGTTTTATTAATATTAGGTTATATGCCTTGGTATGAAATTAAGTTTGCAGATGGATCTAACTTTCAAGATATTATAAATGCACCGATATATTTATTAGCAAAAATACCATTATTAGGAGATATATTAGGAGCTAAATACATCACTCCTCTTGGAGATTGGTATTTTGGAGAGTTTTCTTTTGTGTTCTTTTTAGGATCAATTTTAATAGGATTTATAAATAAAATTCCTGAAGATAAATTTGTAAAAGAATTTGCATCAGGTGCGAAAGATTTATTAGGGGTTGTATTAGTTTTAGCAATAGCTAATGGAATATCTGTTTTAATGGGAAGTAAAACTTCAGGAATGTCAGTAACGTTTGTATATTGGATTCAATCAGCATTACAAGGAATACCAGCTTGGGCATTCTCAGTGGCTACAATTTTAGCATATGTTGGAATTGGATGTTTCTTACAATCAACAAGTGGAGTAGCAGGAATAACAATGCCTATACTTGGAGCAGTTGCAATGGCATTATTTCAAAATTCCAATGTAGGAGTTATAGGTGGACAGATAATGTTGATATCAGCATTTACACTAGGTATAAATTTTATGTCTGGAATTTATCCCAGTGCAACAACCATGGGAACTTTAGAGTTATTTAATGTTCCATATGATAGATATTTAAAATTTGTATTAAAGATATTTATAACAATGTTAGCAGCAGGATGTATATTAATTTCAGTATCACAATTTTTAGGATTAATTTAATAAAAAACACAGAGGGTTTATCCTTCTGTGTTTTTTTTGATTAAAAAATACTAGAATGACGGGTCATATTTTACTCTAAAAAAATTTGACTTTACAATACTGAAAAGGTATACTTTGATTGAATATCAAATAAAATGAATTTTAGGAGGCAAAAAAGATGAGTAAAATAGTAGTAGTTGGAGCAAATCATGCTGGAACAGCGGCAATCAACACAATTTTATCAAATTACCCAAATGAAGAGGTTGTAGTATTTGATAAAAATTCAAACATCAGTTTTTTAGGGTGTGGAATGGCGTTATGGATTGGAAAACAAATATCAGGGCCTGAAGGATTATTCTACTCTTCTAAAGAAAAATTAGAGTGTAATGGAGCCAAAGTTCATATGGAAACTGAAATTAAAAAAGTAGATTTTGAAAATAAAGTTGTATATGGAATAAATAAAGATGGTATTGAAGTGTCGGAAAGTTATGATAAATTAATATTATCAACAGGTTCATTGCCAATAGATTTACCAATTCCAGGTAAGGATTTAAAAAATGTTCAATTTGTTAAGTTATATCAACATGCTGAAGATGTAATAAAAAAATTAGAAAATCAAGATTTAAAGAATATTGTAGTAGTTGGAGCAGGGTACATAGGTGTTGAATTAGCAGAAGCTTTCCAAAGATGTGGAAAAAATGTAGAGCTAGTTGATTTAAGTGATAGTTGTTTATCGGGATACTATGATTTAGAATTTAGAGAAATGATGAAAGAAAACCTTGTGAAAAATGGAATAAATGTAAATTTTGGAGAGAAAGTTTTAGAGTTAAAAGGAACAGACAAAGTAGAAGAAGTAATAACTGATAAAAAAACATATAAAGCAGATATGGTTATTTTAGCAGTTGGATTTATACCAAATAATATCTTAGGAAAAGAATCTTTAGAACTATTTAGAAATGGTGCTTATAAAGTTGATTTAACTCAAAAAACAAGTTTAAATGATGTTTATGCTATAGGAGATTGTGCAACAATATATGATAATTCTATAGAAGATACAAATTATATAGCTTTAGCAACAAACGCAGTTCGTTCAGGAATTGTTGCAGCTCATAATGTGTGTGGAACAGAACTTGAAAGTATAGGTGTTCAAGGGTCAAATGGAATTTCAATTTATGGATTAAACATGGTTTCGACAGGATTAACACTAGAAAAAGCTATAAAATTAGGATATGATGCTGTAGCCACAGAGTTTGCAGATTTACAAAAACCTGGATTTATAGAGCATGATAATGATAAAGTATTTTTAAAAATAGTTTACGATAAAAATACAAGAAGAGTTTTAGGTGCTCAAATGGCATCAAGACAAGATATTTCTATGGGAATTCATATGTTCTCATTAGCTATTCAAGAAAAAGTGACAATAGATAAAATAAAATTATTAGATATATTCTTCTTACCTCATTTTAATCAACCATACAACTATATTACTATGGCAGCATTAGGAGCGAAGTAGAACATATAAATAGATAGAGTTAATAAAAATAATATACTTTCTTGACATGTAACTAGAGATATTAGATAATAGAGTATAGTATCAGTTACAGGAGGAACAACAATGAGAAACAAAAAAATAATGGCTATGTTATTATTAACAACATCTTTATTAGGAGCATGTAGCTCAGCAACACCAACAAATAAAAAAACTAGTGGTACTGTAAAAGGTGCAGCAGCAGGTGCACTAATAGGTCAGCTAGTTGGAAAAGATACAAAGGGAACTTTGATAGGAGCTGGAATAGGAGCTTTAGCAGGACTAGGATGGGGAGCGTACAAAGATGCTCAGTATAAAGAGTTCTTAAATGCTTTAAACAGTACAAATATAACAGTTACTAACAATAAAGATAATATAAATTTAAGATTACCAGGAGAATCATCATTTAAGAGTGGTAGTGCTGTTTTAAACGGTGGATTCTATGCACCATTAAATTCAATAGCATATATTATGAATAAATATCCAGAGACAAAAATTCAAGTTTCAGGATATACTGATAACACAGGAAATCCTAACTCAAATTTAAATTTATCACTACAAAGAGCCCAAAGTGTAGCTAACTATTTAGCGGCACAAGGTGTATCACCAAGTAGAATTTCTAGCATAGGTTATGGAGATAGAAATCCAGTTGCTTCAAATGCTACTCCAGAAGGAAGAGCATTAAATAGAAGAGTAGAAATAAATATATACCAACAATAATTAAAAAAAAGGCTTTTTAGCCTTTTTTTAATTTGTAGAAGAAATTTTAAAAAAAATAGTAGATATATAAAAAAGAGAAGGTGAATTAAAATGGAGAAAATAAGATTAATGTTAGAAAGTTATTTAAAAGCTCCCGGAATTATAAAAAAATTAAAATTATCATGGGGATATTTTATAGGAGGAGTTGTAGGGATAATAATATTAATATTTTTTTATTGGCTTTCAGCTTATATTGGAGATTGGATCTTCAATAAAATAAATATTATTTTTGATGTTAAGAGTTATGCAGGTTTATTTAGATGGCTTATTATTTTTATAATTAGAACAATAATGGTAGCTATTGAATATTTCTTTTTTAAAACAATACTTTTAGGTATATTGGCTCCATTTTTTAGCTATATTTCAGAAAAAATTGAAAACTATCAAGAAGGAACTGAATATAGATTTACTTTAAAAGAAAATTTTAATTTTATACTTAGAGGTATAAAAATAGCAAGTAAAAGCTTTGTAAAAGAAATAATTTACACTTTTATTGTAATTTTATTAGGTTTTATACCTATCGTAAACTTAATCGTTCCTATTTTGATTTTTTTAATACAAAGTTATTTTATATCGTATAATTTTGTTGATTACACTTTAGAAAGACGTAGATTTTCTCCAGAAGAGAGTGCCAAATTTATGAAGGAAAATAGAATGGTATTTACTTTAGGAGGCGGAATATTTACGTTGATATATTTTATCCCTGTTATAGGTATAGTTATAGGACCTATTATTAGTATTGTTGCTTTTACAATGACAACATTGAAAATTTTGAAGCTCCAAAATGTAATTAAGGAGTAAAAAAAAGCTTTTTAAGTATTAAAATAATCATTTTATTCTAAAAGAGTTATTTTTTTTCCGAAATAGTATTATAATCTATTGTGAAAAGAAATCAAAAAAAGGGAGGTTTAAAATGATTAGTTTTATAGGATCATTAATAGCTTTAATTTTAGGTTATGTAATTTATGGAAAGTATGTTGAAAAAGTATTTGGAGTAAGTGAAAACAGAGAAACTCCTGCAGTGCGTTTAGCAGATGGAGTAGATTATGTTGAATTAGATTGGAAGAAAGCTTTTTTAATTCAGTTTTTAAATATAGCTGGATTAGGACCAATATTTGGTGCAGTAGCAGGAGCTTTATGGGGACCAGCAGCATTTTTATGGATAGTTTTTGGATGTATATTTGCAGGAGCAACACATGATTATTTATCAGGTATGTTATCTGTTAGACATGATGGTGCAACAATAGCAGAGATTGTAGGTCATTATCTGGGAGATAATGCAAAAAAAATAATGAGAGTATTCTCAGTTGTTTTACTAGTATTAGTAGGAGTTGTATTTGTAAATGGACCAGCAGGAATTTTAGCAAGTATGACAAGTATAAATACATTGACATGGGTAGCAGTAATAGTAGCTTATTATATGTTAGCAACAGTTCTTCCTGTAGATAAGTTAATTGGAAAAATTTATCCAATATTTGGAGCATCATTAATAATAATGGGAATTGGAATTGGTGGAGGATTAATTTTAAAAGGATATAATATTCCAGAAATTTCAATGGTAAATCTTCATCCAAAAGGAACATCTATATATCCATATTTATTTATAACAATAGCTTGTGGAGCAATATCAGGATTCCATGCAACACAATCTCCGTTGATGGCTAGATGTATGAAAAATGAAAAAGAAGGTAGAAGAATATTTTATGGTTCAATGATAGCAGAAGGAGTTATAGCACTAGTTTGGGCAGCAGCAGCGATGACATTCTTTGGAGGAACAGAAGGATTAATGAATGCTGGTCCAGCAGGAGTTGTAGTAAATACAATATCAAATAGTATTTTAGGTAAAGTTGGAGGAGCTTTAGCACTATTAGGAGTTGTAGCATGTCCAATAACATCTGGAGATACAGCTTTTAGAAGTGCTAGATTAGCTATTGCAGATGCAATAAACTATAAGCAAGGGCCTGTAAAAAATAGATTTATAATTGCAATACCATTATTTGCAGTAGGAATTGGATTATGTTTTATAGATTTTGCAATAATTTGGAGATATTTTGCTTGGGCAAATCAAACATTAGCTACAATAGCTTTATGGGCAGGAGCAGTTTATTTAGCAAATGAAGGAAAAAATCACTGGATTGCAACAATTCCAGGAGTATTTATGACAGCAGTTGTTACTACATATATATTAATAGCACCAGAAGGATTTAGATTATCAGAAACAATAGGATATGTAGTTGGTATAGCAGGAGCAATAGTTGCTTTAGGATTATTCTTAAAGAAGATAAATAAAAAAGAGGCTGTTAAAGCATAATAAAAAGGAGCTTAAAAAGCTCCTTTTTATTATTTTATAGTTAATATCTCTTTTAGCTCTTTAACTTTATTTCTACTAACAGGAATTTTAAAGTTACAGTTTGAAACTTTCAAGATATAAGTTCCATTAAACCAGGGTTCTACTTCAACAATCTTATCAATATTTACAATATAAGAACGATGTCCTCTGAAAAAGATATTTTCTGATAAAATATTTTCAAGTTGTGAGATTTTTAATTTAGAGGTATACATATTAGATGCTGTAAAAATATGAGTTTCTTTTTCATCAGCTTCAATATAGAGTATATCATCAGTAGATAAAACAACCATTTTAGAATCTAGATTTACAGTTATTTTTTTGATATTAAAATCTTTAATTAGATTTTCATTATCATTTTTATCAAGTTCTTCTACTAAATTATTTAAAACTTTTATAATTCTTTCTTCAGAATAAGGTTTTAGAATATAATCAAAAGCTTTAATTTCAAAGGCATCTATTGCAAAATCTTTATATGCTGTTATAAAAACTAACTTTATATTTTTGTTAAATCGATGTATGATTTTACCTAAACTCATCCCATCTAATTCTGGCATATTTATATCTAAGAAAACAACATCAACATTATTTCCTTCAATATACTTTAAGGCATCTATGGGATTTTCAAACTCTTTATTGATTTGAAAATTATTGTTGTTATTAATAAAATATTTTAACTCCTCTCTAGCAGGGAATTCATCTTCAATAATTACACAATTAAGCATCTATTCCTCCTGATTTATATAAAATGATATTTTAGTTCCTTTTTCAAGTTTTTCAATTAATAAACCTTTACCATATATAAGTTTTAAACGATTGTGAACATTTTTTAGACCAATATTTTTTTCAATTTTTTTATTAATATTATTAATAATATCTTGATCGATTCCAACTCCGTTATCTTCAATGGAAACTAAACATTTCAAATAAACTTTTTTTATAGAAATTTTAACTATTCCACTTTCTCTTTGTTTTAAAATACCATGTTTAATACTATTTTCAACAAGAGGTTGAATTGTTAAACTGGGAATTTTTATTGTATCTAAATCTTCATCAAAATCATAAATAATTTCAAATCGATTATGAAAACGTGCCTTTTCAATATTGATATAAGCTTTAACTTGTTCTAATTCCTTTTTTATTGGAACTAAATTAACAGAATTTTCAAGATTGTATCTTAAATAAGTTGATAAATCTATTATTATTTCCCTTGCCCTAGTTGGATTAAATCTTACAAAAGACGCGGTAGTGTTTAAAGCATTGAATAAAAAATGTGGATTTATCTGATTTTGAAGAGCTTTTAATTCAGCATCTCTAGCCATAGTTTTTAAATTTTCCATTTTACTAATTTCTAATTGAGTTGAAATTAATTGGGATAGACCAATAGCTAAATATTTTTTTCGTGCTGTAATATTTTCTTCATTTTTAAAATAAATTTTTAAAGTTCCAGAAACTTTTTCATCTTGAAAAAGAGGAGCGATTATACAAGACTTGATACCTTCTTCAGAATAGGAAAAATCATTAAATTCACTATTTCTATCAAAAATTAAAATCTCACCAGAACTTAAAACTTTTTTTGTGCCTTCACTTTGAATCTCTCTATCTTTAAGACAAAGATTGTTATTTTTAGAAGCATTAGCAATAATAACTTCTTTATCAGTTATAACTACAATCTCAGCTTTCAAGGACTCTAAAAGAATTTTACAGATACTATCTAGAGATTCTCCTTTTTTAAAGAAGGGTAAAGTTTTATTAGCAATTTCAAGAGCTAGTTTAGCTTGTGTTCCTGCTTCTCTTTCTTTCTCCTCTAAAATCTCTTCAGTAATTATAATGATAACGGCGACTCCAATTCCATTTATAAAAATCATAGGAAGGTATAAATTTTTTACAATATCCATAGCAAGAATTTTATCTTCTGCAAAAAGAAGTATAAAAAGCATACTTAAGTTTTCTACAAAAACACCAGCAAAAAATCCCAAAAGAGATCTATTGTTAGAGTTTGCTTTTTTATATAAATAGCTTGTTATAAATCCCCCAAGAATAGTAGCTATAGCACATGGAATAGCTGTTAGTCTGCTAACACCAACAGAAGCTCTATGGATACCAGCAACAATACCAGAGATTATAGCAACTTCAGGACCAGCAAGCATCCCACCAACGACAACACCAATATTTCTTGTATTAGCAATGGCTCCCTTGTAATCAACACCAATATAAGTTCCTAAGATAGCTAAACTAGAAAAAGTAAGCGAGAGTAGAAGCATATCTTTTTTTGTATATTTTTCTCTACTAAAAATACTACGAGCACTCTTAAATCGAGAGAAGAAAAAAGCGATAGCTATTATATACCCGAGGGTATTGAAAAGTTTATGAGCTAATTCAAACATTAAAACACCTCAAAATTATGATATTAATTATATCATATAAAAAAGAAAATTAACAAATGAGAGAAAATAATTGTTATAATAGATAAAAAAATATTTAAGGAGGAGTATCATGTTTTCAGTTAATTATAAAGTTACAATATCAGATATAAATTATGGAGGACATATGGGTAATGAAAGAGCGTTGTTGTTATTTCAACAATCTAGAATAGAGCTGTTTAAAAGTTTAGGAGTAACTGAAATAAATGTTGGAGACAATGTCGGTACAATTCAAAAAGATGCACATGTTTATTATAAAGGCGAGGTATATTTAGGAGATGAATTGACAATAATAATAAAAAATATAGATATAAAAAAAGCATCATTAAATTTTATATATAGCGTAGAAAAAAGTGAGGGAGGAGTTGTATTAGAGGGGAGTACAATCATTGTAGCTTTTGATTATGGAAAGAAAAAGGTAGTAAGATTCTCTCAAGAGTTTTTAAATGAATTAGAAAAAATCTTTTTATAATATAAATATTATGAGGTGTGCATATGAGTTTATTTAAAGATTCAAGAATAAAATATTTAAAAAATGATAAGAAAGCAGAAGGACAACATATAATATATTGGATGCAAGAAAGTCAAAGAACGAGATATAATTTTGCTTTAAATGAAGCAATATATTTATCTCAAAAAAATAAAATACCTCTTTATGTTGTATTTAATTATTTAAACAGTTATCCAGAAGCATCTAAAAGACATTACGATTTTATGCTACAAGGTTTAAAAGATGTAAAAGAATCTCTTGATCAAAAAGGTATCAAGTTTATTTTATTAGAAGGAGATCCTTTAGAAAATATAATTAAAGTCTGTAAAAAAGCAAAAGTTGTTATTTGGGATAAAAGTTATTTGAAAAATCAAAAGGAAGTAAAAGAGAAATTGCTAAAATGTATAGATAGTACAATTTTAGAGATTGAAAGTAATGTTATCATTCCTGTGGAGTTAGTTAGTACTAAAGAGGAGTATAGTGCAAAAACTTTAAGAGATAAATATAGAAAAATAGAAACTTTAAATGAAGAAAGTTTTAATGAAGAAAAATATTTTTTTATAGAAAATTTGGATAATGTTCTAGAGGAGTTAGACTGTTCTGATAAATATATACCAAAGATAAAAAAAAATTTAGATGGAGGTTTTTTAGGGGGAGAGAGGGAAGCTGTAAAAATTTTAGAGAGTTTTATAAAAAATGATTTAAAATTTTATTTAAATAAAGGACCTGATAATGAAAGAAGTTCGAAATTATCACCCTATTTACATTTTGGGCAAATATCTCCTGTAGAAATTAAACATAATATTGAAAAATTAAGTAATGAATTGATTAATGAAAAAAATAGTTTTTTAGAAGAAGTTATAATAAGAAGGGAATTAGCAATTAATTTTGTCTACTATAATAAAAATTATGATAATTGGCTAGGAATAACATATGAGTGGGCTTATAAAACATTAGAAAAACATGCAAATGATAAAAGAGAATATATTTATAGTGAAAAGGAGTTGGAAGAGTTTAAAACACACGATAAATATTGGAATGCGTGTCAAAAACAGATGTTAGATATGGGATATATGGATAGTTATATGAGGATGTACTGGTGTAAAAAAATATTAGAATGGAGTCTTACTCCCCAAAAAGCATATGAAATAGCAATAAAGCTTAATAATAAATACTTTTATGATGGAAGAGATCCTAACTCTTATGCAGGAGTTGCTTGGTGTTTTGGAAAGCATGATCGAGCATGGAAAGAGAGGGAGGTATTTGGTAAAGTTAGATATATGAATAGCGATGGGTTGAAAAGAAAGTTTGATATAGAAAAATATGTAGAAAAATATTTAAAATAAAAAGGAAAAGTAATCTGTTTGAACAACAATAGTATATAACACTTTAAAATTTAAGGAGGAGTTAAAATGAAAAAAATAAAGTTGGTTTCATTATTAGCATTAAGTGTATTTATATTAGCATGTTCAGGTGAAAAAGAAGAAGCAAAACCAGCAGCAACACCTACAACAACAGAGTCAACATCAGTTCCAGGAGATAAAGTTTCTACTGATGAAAATGCACAAAAAATGACAGAAAAGCCATCTACAGAGAATGCAGTTCAGGAAGCTGTAACAGAGAATGCTGAAAATGCAACTAAATCAGCAGTTGAAACTGTTGAAAAAGCAACTGATAAAATTGGGGAAGAGTTAGATAAGGCTGGAGATAAAGCAAAAGATAAGATAGATGAAGGTGTAGATGCAATAAAAGAAAAAGTTGCTAACTAAAATAGAAAAGGAGTAGATATTCTACTCCTTTAATTTTTACTTAAAATTTCTTCTAATTTTTCATAAGTGAAGCTAACAATTTCGCTACAACTAACATTTGATTTTTTCAAATCTACACAAAGTTCAGAATTAAACTTATTTTTAATTTCTTTTAATAAATTATTAGCCAAAGATCTAGCTTTATTCTCTTCTTGATAAGTTTCTCTACCTTTAAGATAGCCAATAACAAGAACAGCGGCATTAACAGCACCACAAAGGCTACCAATAGTTGCTCCAGTTCCCATACCGCTTCCTAAAGCAACAGGAATTTCAGTATTGTTATTTTTATTAAATGAATCAATAATAGATTCAGCACAATTTAACTGTCCTTTAACATAAGTCACTTTTTTATTCATAAAACACTCCTTTAAAATAGAATACCTAATTGATTATATTATTCAAAAGTACTGGTGTCAATGATTAGTATAAATAAAATCAATTTGAAAAATAGTTGATAAAGGAGTAAAGTATTATAAATTTATATCATAAAGGGGGAAGTTATGGTATTAAGAAAATATAGATTGGTTGCGGTTTCAATTTTTAGAATTTTTACAGAAATTTTATATGAGATTTTAAAAAAGTTCTCAGTTATTTATTATTTATTATTTGTTTTTGGATTATTATTTTCAATAAAAAATAACAATGTAACTAAAGAGGCTGTTATAGTTTCAACATTTTTTTTAATTTTTACATGGGGATACTGCAAGTTTTACAATAAATTACATAATTTTTTATATCGAATAGAATTGGAATTAACTTAAAAGGAGAACTCTATAGTTCTCCTTTTAAGTTCTTAATATGTGTAAGTAAAAGCTTTTTCAGTTAAAACTTTAATCTTAGAATAATCGATATCTTCATCTTTAGAAGAACATCCTCCAGAAGAGCAACCACCTTTAGAAGAACACCCTCCAGAAGAGCAACTACCACAAGAACTTTCATCTTCTCCTTTTTCATAATCAGGATTTCTTTTAAGAAAATCATCATAACTCTCTAAATATCCTTGGTTTATTAGAGATATATATATTTCTTCAAGTTCAATAGAATCAATACCTAAATTTTTCATAATGGCACCATCACTATAAACCATTCCACTTTTTAAAAATTCTAAAACATTTTTTTCTATATTATTCATAAATTTAATCACCTCATTTGTTCGAATAACACATTTTAGCACAAAAAAAAAGAATTGTTAATTTTTTTGCAAGCATGGTATAATGGAGTAAAAGTCTATACTATATTGTTGGAGGATTAATGGAAGAAAAAGTTTTTGAAACAAAAAAAGAAATGGTTGAATATTCAATAAGAAGTACTTATAGAAAGAAAATATGGTCGAAATTTACAAAGGCGATAAAAGACTTTGATTTAATACAAGATGGAGATAAAATAGCTGTAGGAGTATCAGGTGGAAAGGATAGTTTATTATTATCAAAATTATTTCAAGAATTAAAAAGAGATAAAAGTAAAAATTTTGAAGTAGCCTTTATATCAATGAATCCAGGATTTGGATCTATGGATTTAGAGCAATTTAAAATTAATTTAGAAGAGCTTGGAATTCCATGTGAAATATTTGATGCAAATGTTTGGGAAGTGGCCTTTGAATCGTCTCCTGATAGTCCTTGTTTTTTATGTGCAAAAATGAGAAGAGGAGTTCTTTACAGCAAGGTAGAGGAGTTAGGATATAATAAATTAGCTTTAGGACATCATTTTGATGATTTAGTAGAAACTACTTTAATAAATATGTTTTATGCAGGGACTACAAAAACAATGATTCCTAAAGTAAAATCAACAAGTGGAAGATTAGAGTTAATAAGACCATTAATTTATATAAAAGAAAATGATATTATAAATTTCACGAAAAAAAATGAAATTATGGCAATGGCTTGTGGCTGTCCAATTGAATCTGGGAAAGTTGATTCAAAGAGAAAAGAGATTAAAAATCTACTATCGACTTTAGAGAAAACAAATCCTCAGATAAAGCAAAGTATATTTAATTCGATGAAAAATATAAATTTAGATTATGTATTAGGGTATGTATCTGAAGCAAAAAAAGGAGAGTAGTGTGTTAAAAATAGATAATATAAAAGAGTTAAATGGCTACACATTTCAATCTTTTACTTTTGAAGTTAAAGAAAATATAGTTTTAATTAATAATTTAAAAGATGAAATAAAAATAGAGATAACGTATACTGAAAATAAAATAATAAAATTAATTGATAAAATTTATAAACAAACAGGATTAAAAATAAATTTAAATAAATTAGATGATAGAGAAATTTTATCGTTTATTCAAGATAAGGGTTTTGAAAAAACATTATGGAGCCCAATAGGAAGGGCAATGCATGATT
The DNA here is from genome assembly GCF_000479045.1 of Cetobacterium somerae ATCC BAA-474. NCBI lineage: Bacteria > Fusobacteriati > Fusobacteriota > Fusobacteriia > Fusobacteriales > Fusobacteriaceae > Cetobacterium > Cetobacterium somerae. The sequence continues at coordinate 9,552 of NZ_KI518128.1, read as the reverse complement.
ACAATATGATTGAAGAGGGCGATAGAATTGCTGTTGGGATATCAGGAGGAAAAGATAGTTTAACAGTTTTAAATGCTTTAATAAGAATAAAAAAAATATCGGGAATAAATTTTGAATTATTTCCAATTCATATTCATCCAGTTGAAGAGGGTGGGAAATATGGTGATATAAAAGACTATTGCTCTAAATTAGGAGTAGAATTACAAGTAATAGAGACATCAATAGGTGAAAGTATTTTGACTAATGAAGATTTAAAAAATCCATGTTTTATGTGTGCAAGAGTAAGAAGAGGGCTTCTGTATAAAGAGATGAAGAAACAAAATATAAATAAGTTAGTATTAGGTCATCATAAAGATGATATAATAGAAACGTTTTTATTAAATGTTTTATATCAAGGAAATATGGGGGTAATGAAACCTGCTTATCATTCAGAGGAGTATGGGTTGAAAGTTATTAGACCCTTAGCATATGTGGAAGAAAAAGAAACAATCAGGTATGCAAAAAAATTAGGATTACCAATTTTACATAATGACTGTCCATATGAAACAAGTGATAATTCAAAACGTTTAAAAGTAAAAAAGATGATAGAGGAATTGGCAAAAGATAGTCCAAATGTAAGAAGTGTAATGTTAAATAGTATAAAAGATCTATTTGTTTAAAGAAAACTTTGATTATTAAAGTTTTATCCTTGACAAATGTTATTTAGTGGAATATAATTCATGTATAAATAACAAATAATACTAGGAGGTTTATTCTATGACGCCATTAGTTTTTGCAGAACAAAATAAAGAGTTTGTTATAAAAGAGATAAAGGGAAGAGATAAAGATAAGAATAGACTAACAGAAAAAGGATTTTGTATAGGAAATAAAATATGCTTACTAAGAGATGATCAAAGTAACTATATAGTAAAAATAAATGACACTAAATATGTTTTAAATTTTGGATTAGCAAATAAGATAATAATTGACAATGAATAATATTAAATCACAGTTATCTACTGTGATTTAAATTTTCCAAATATATTTTGAGTTTCAAAATATATTTATAACTAATAAGTTGGGAGGCTTGGAATGAAATTAACAGAGTTAAAAAGAGGAGAATCAGCTAAAATCGTCAAAATTGGGAAAATTGGCGAATTAAAAAAAAGGTTAGTTGATATGGGTGTAACAGCTGGAGAGATAATAAAACTTGAAAGAAATGCTCCTTTAGGAGACCCGCAAGAGTTTATTGTAAAATCAACAAATATCGCTATAAGAAAACAAGATGCACAAAATATTGAAATAGAGATAGATGGATAGGAGATTAAAGATGATAAAAATAGCATTTACAGGAAATCCAAATGTAGGAAAATCAGCATTAATAAATGCAATAGCTGGTTCAAATTTAAAAGTAGGAAATTGGGCTGGTGTAACAGTTGAGAAAAAAGAGGCTGAGTTTGAGTATAAAGGTGAAAAAATTCAATGTATTGATTTGCCAGGAGTTTATAGTTTAAGTCCATATACTTTAGAAGAAACTATAACTAGAGACTTCATAATTAATGAAAAACCAGACGTTATAATTAATATAGTTGACTCTACAAACTTAGAGAGAAACTTATATTTAACAATGTTATTAAAAGAATTAGAAAAACCGATGATTATGGCTTTAAATTTTTATGATGAATTTGAAAAGTTAAATTATAAATTAGATGTTAAAAAATTTGTAGATATGATTGAGATGGATGTGATAATGACATCTGCAACAAAAAGAACAGGGGTTCAAGAGTTGCTTGATAAAGCGTTAGTTATAGCAAAAGAATCTAAAGAAAATAAAAAATATACATTGTTATTTGATAAATGTTTAGAGGAAGCTATTGGAGAAGTTAAATGTAAAATAAATTGTGATGAAAAGTTACAAAAAGCTTCTGAAAAATTTGGAATGGACTTTTTAGCAATAAAATTATTAGAGCAAGATAAGCATTTATTAGAAATTTTAAAAACAGAGTATAAATATGAAGAGGATAGTAGTATATTAAAAATTACAAAACAGCTTGAAGATGATCACGATGAGGATATTGAAACTATATTTGCAGAAGGAAGATATGGAACAGTTAAAGGAATATTAGCTAAAACATTTACAACTTCAATAAAATCTAGATTAGATTTTACAGATAAGGTTGATAGAGTTCTATTAAATAAATATTTAGGGTTACCAATATTTTTCTTAATAATAGTAGGATTAATGGGAACTGTATTTAATGGATCAGCTCCTTTAATCGATTGGGTTGATGGATTTGTAAATGATTATATAGGTAAATATGTAAGTATGTTAATAGATGAAAATACTCCTAATTGGTTAGCATCATTAGTTATGGATGGAATTTTAGGAGGGGTAGGAGGAGTAGTTGTGTTTGTTCCTCTTATGTTATATTTATATTTCTTCTTAGCAATATTAGAAGAAAGTGGTTATATGTCTAGAGTTGCTTTTTTAATGGATAAAATAATGACAAAATTAGGATTAAATGGTAAAGCCTTTGTTCCTATGGTATTAGGATTTGGATGTACAGTTCCAGCAATTTATGCTACAAGAACTTTAGAGGACGAATCATCAAGAAGACTGACAGCAGCGATGGCACCATTTATGTCATGTGGTGCTAGACTTCCAGTATATGGATTATTTACAGCAGCATTCTTTGGTGCTAAAGCTGGAATGGTTGTAATGTCATTATATGTATTAGGAATTGTTGTGGCTATTTTAACGGGATTAGCTTTAAAGAATTTTGAAATGTTTAAGGCCGAGGGAAGAGCGTTGCTGATAGAGTTACCACCGTATAGAGTGCCAAGTTTAAGAGTTATTGTAAAATCAACATTGACTAGAACTGGATCATATTTAAAAAAGGCTACAACAATTATAATGGGGATGCTAATGATTTTATGGGCATTAACATATTTTCCAAATAATGGAGATACTGCAAACTCTTATATGGCTAAATTTGGAAAAACGTTCCAAGGAGTTCTAAAGCCAACAGGATTTGCGGATAGATGGGAAACAGTTGCAGCAATACCACCTAGTTTAGCAGCAAAAGAGATAGTAGTAGGATTTATGGCACAAGTATTAGTAGGAGATAAGGATGCTCAAGAGATTGAAGATGAGGTAAATCATGAAACGACATTTATAGAGGATACTGTTGATCAATTAGCAGGGCTAGGAGTGGCTATTAAAGATTCGATACTTGGTGTTGTTAGTTTAGATATTAAGGGGCTGTTTAGTGTTCCTGATGAATCTGAGATTGAAGAGGAAGGAAGCGGTGTTGTAGCAGCTACAAAAATGTTGTGGACAGATGAGTTAGCTCCTTTAAGAGCATATTCATTTATGGTATTTATTTTATTAGTAGTTCCTTGTGTTGTAACATTAGGAGCTATAAAACAAGAGTTTGGATATAAGTTTACAGGATTTATAATAGGGATGTTATTAGTAGTACCATACATCGTGTCAACACTTGTATTCCAAATTGGAAAGTTGTTTTTTTAACTTTTCTATCTGAGGAGGCAAATATGAAAACTTTAGTTTTAATAGGGATAGTTGCAATAATTGGAGGAATAGCCTTAAAAAGTTTATATAAAATGTTAAAAGGTGAAAGTGGATGTAGCTGTTCAAAAGGCAAAAATGGGAATTGTAGTTTAAAAGATAAATGTAAACATTAATTTTAAATAAAAAGGAGTAATTCATCGAATTACTCCTTTTTATTATTCATCATCTTTTAACCAATGAACTTTTTCGGTTGAATCATCAGGTTCAATATCAACACTCATCATATTATAGATAAAATCGTCTAAAGGACAAACTAAAACAGCCATAACTACATTATCAGGAAGTCCCATTCTAAAGCTTTTTAATTTTTTTAAAAGTAACTCTACTTTGAAACCAGATACGATAAGGTGAAAAACAGCTTCAGATCCAGGCCAAACATGGTTATTTAAGTGTCTAATTCCATGTTCCCAGCTACCTTCTAGTTTAGATTGAATAGTATAGTAATGAAAACCAATTGAATGTAAAAATGTCTGTAGATTATTTTTTTGAGAATCATTAATATATATAACTACTCTTTTTGTATTTTTTCTATCAACAACCATAAAAGACCGCCTCCTATAAAATATGATTAATACTTTATTACTATATTTTTTTTAAAAAATCAATATATGAATATGGTAAAAATTCTTACAGAATAAGAACATGTAAAAAAACAACTCATAACTAATAAATAAAAATTTAAAAAAAGTACACATTTTTATAAATCTATGTTATAATCTAATGAATGAATATAAATAATTTAAGGAAGTGAATATGGAAAAAATATTAACATTTAGAGATTTAGGTTTAACTGAAAAAACTTTAAAGCCTCTAGAAAAAAAAGGTTTTGAACAGCCAAGTCCAATACAGGCTTTAACTATACCAGCATTATTAAATGGAGAAAAGGACATAATTGGTCAAGCACAAACAGGAACAGGAAAAACTGCAGCGTTCTCTTTACCAATTCTTGAAAAAATAGAGAAAAGTACAGGACATGTACAAGCTATAATATTAGCGCCAACAAGAGAGTTAGCAGTTCAAGTAGCTGAAGAGATGAACTCATTAGCACACGGAAGAAAATTAAAAATAATTCCAGTTTATGGAGGACAATCATTAGAGCAACAAAAAAGACAACTTAACAAAGGTGTTGATATTGTTGTAGGTACTCCAGGAAGAGTAATGGATTTAATGAACAGACAGGTTTTAAAATTAAATAACATTGATTATTTCATATTAGACGAAGCAGATGAGATGTTAAATATGGGATTCGTTGAGGATATTGAGCATATCTTAACTCAAACTAACGAAGATAAAAGAATGTTATTCTTCTCAGCAACTATGCCAGCAGAAATTTTAAAAATAGCAAAATCTCATATGAGAGAGCATGAAGTATTAGCAGTTAAGAAAAAAGAATTAACAACAAACTTAACAGAGCAAATTTACTTTGAAGTAAAAGAGAAAGATAAATTTGAGGCTTTATGCAGAATAATTGATATCGAGTTAGATTTCTATGGAATTGTTTTCTGTAGAACTAAAAATGATGTAAATGAGCTTGTAGGAAAATTACAAGATAGAGGATATGATGTTGAAGGATTACACGGAGATATCAGTCAAAATCATAGAGAAGTTACTTTAAGAAGATTTAAAAATAAAAACTTAAATATTCTTATTGCAACAGACGTAGCAGCAAGAGGTATAGATGTAAATGATTTAACACATGTTATAAACTATGCAATTCCTCAAGAGGCAGAAAGTTACGTACATAGAATTGGAAGAACAGGAAGAGCTGGAAAACAAGGTACAGCAATAACATTTATAACTCCATCTGAGTATAGAAAGTTACTTCAAATTCAAAGAATAACAAAAACAGAGATTAAAAAAGAGCAAGTTCCAGGAGTAAAGGATGTAATCTTAGCTAAGAAAACTAGATTGTTTGATAGTGTTAAGAACATTATATCAAATGGAGATGCAGAATCTTACTATGATATGGCAAAAGAATTATTAACTCAAGAGACAACTCCAATTGAAGTTATAGCAGCTATATTAAAGAATTTCTATGATGAGGAATTAGAGGAAACAAACTACTCTGATATAGAGAGTGTTTCACTTGATAAAACAGGAAAGACAAGACTATTTATAGCTCTTGGTAAGAAAGATAAAATGACTCCTAGAAAATTAGTTGACTTAATATCTAAAAAGACTAAAGTTCATGAATCAAAATTAAAAGGTGTAGAAGTATATGAGAACTTCTCATTTGTTTCTGTTCCATTTGTTGAGGCTGAAACAATAGTTGATATTTTCCAAAAAGATAGAAAAGGAAAGAAAGCTTTAATCGAAAAGGCAAAACAATCAAGAAAGTAATTGAATAAAAATAAAAAAGCTGTAACTAGGGAAACCAAAGTACAGCTTTTTTCAACATAAAAATGGGAGAGTGTTATGAAAAAGAAAATCTTAATATTGTTATTTTTGATAATAACAATACCAGTGGCTCTTTTTAAATTTTATTCAATAAAAATAGAGGAAAAAAGAGATTATAAAGTTCAAGTTAATCTAAAACAAGGTACAAGTTTAACTAGTGTTTTTAATAAATTGGGAATTGATAAATCAATTATTTTTAAAATATTTTTAAAATATGAAAAAAATTCAGGTAAAAATATAAAAGCTGGATTTTATGAATTTGATGGAAAATATTCATATAAAGATATACTTCAAATGATGGAAGAGGGGAAAGTTAAGTATACTATTTTGACGATTCCAGAGGGATATTCAATAAAAGAGATAGGTAAATTACTTCAAGATAGAGGTATTGGAACAGAGGAAGGATTAAAAAAAGCGCTAGAAAATATAAAAGACTTCCCATATTTAACACCAAATGGGAACTATGAAGGGTATTTATATCCTGAAACTTACTATCTTTCAGTAGATACTAATGAAAATGAGATAGTAAAAGCAATGACAGGAGAATTTTTAAAAAAGTTTCCTCCAGAAAAATATCCTGATAAGAAAAAATTTTATCAGGAATTAATTATGGCATCGATTATTGAAAGAGAAGCACAATTAAAAGATGAAAAGCCTTTAATGTCATCAGTTTTTTATAATCGTTTAAAAAAAGGGATGAATTTAGGTTCAGATGCAACGGTAAACTATATATATGATTACACTAAAAGAAGAATGTATTATAAAGATTTGAAGATAGATTCTCCGTATAATACATATATGTATAAAGGATTGCCACCAGGGCCAATATCTAATCCAGATTATAACTCTGTTATGGCAGCAATAAATCCAGCTAAGACGGATTATTTGTTTTTTGTAGTAACTAGTAATGGAAAACATACATTTACAAAAACATATAAGGAACATCTAGAGGTTCAGAAAAAAAGTAATAAGTAGTTAGGAGAGATATAAATTATGGAGAAAGTAGTTTTAGTTGGAATAAATAGTCAGTTTATTCACACAAACTTAGCAATTAGATATTTAAAGAATTACGTTGAAAAATATAGTAGTTTAAAAATAAAGTTATATGAAAGCAATATAAATAATCAAATTCAAAGTATAATAACAGATCTGTTTAGGTTAAATGGAAATCACTACATTTTTTCAACATATATATGGAACAAGGAATATGTTTTTAGTATTATAAAAGAGCTAAAAAAGATAATGCCTCATATAACAGTGACTCTTGGAGGACCAGAAGTTAGTTATAATGCAAAGGAATCATTGATAGAAAATAAATCTATTGATTTTGTTTTAGTAGGAGAGGGAGAAAAGGTACTTTTAAATTTTTTAACTAATGAAAATAAGAATCAAAAAGGAGTAGCTTTTTTAAAGTCTGGAGAGTTTGCATATTTAGGTGATGAATTTCCAATAGAAAATTTAGATACAATACCATTTCCATATAATGACGAAGAATTAAAAGAAAATATAAAGATTTTATATTATGAATCAAGTAGAGGATGTCCTTTTAGTTGTTCATATTGTTTATCATCTATAGATAAAGGTGTTAGATATCTATCTTTAGAGAGAGTAAAAAGTGACTTAAAAAGATTTTTAGATTCAGGAGTAGAATTAGTAAAATTTGTAGATAGAACTTATAATTTAAGAAAAGATAGATATTTAGGAATTTGGGAATATTTATTAGAAAATTATAAAGAGGGAGTAACATTTCATTTTGAAATAAATGCTAATATTTTTGATGAGGAAATAATCGCTTTTTTAAAGAAAGTTCCAGATGGATATTTCCAATTTGAAGTGGGAGTTCAAAGTATTAATAAAGAAACAATGGATAGTATAAATAGAAGAAACTTGTTAGAAAGGCTAAGAAATAATATTAAAGCGATATCTAAAAATATTCATTTACACGTGGATTTAATAGCAGGATTACCATATGATACATATGATACGTTTAAAGATTCATTTGATTATGTATATGATTTAGATGCTGAAATGATTCAACTTGGATTCTTAAAAATTTTAAGTGGAACAAAAATAGCTAGTGAAATAGAGAAGTATGACTATAAATATATAGAATTTCCTCCATATGAAGTACTTTCTAATTGTTTTATAAAATATGAAGAGCTAGTAAAATTAAAAAATGTAGAAAAAATGTTAGATTACTATTATAATTCTGAGAAGTTTAAGTATTCAGTAAAGTTTATAATAGAAAATTATTATAATAGACCATTTGACTTTTTTGAAGATATTTCAAATTATTATGATAAACAAAATTTGTTAGGGCTAGGTCATAAAGTTGTAACTATTTTTAATAATTTAGTTAAATTTTTTGAAGAGAAAAATTTTCAAGGAAAAAATATTTTTATAGAGTATTTAAAATTAGATTATTTACTTTTAGGAAAGCCAGGTGTATATCCTGAATGGTTCATTTCTAATAAAGATAAAGAAAAATATAATAATATAATAATTGAAAAAGATTTTATATCTTCAAGAGAGGGATATAAAAAGACTGAGTTTGAAAAATTTAATTATGATGTATTAAATAACAAAAATGGAGAGATTGAAATATTTTTTAACTATACAAAGAAAAAAACAATTTTAGAAACTTTTTAGTTAAAAATAAGAGGTAAAAAGAGTTTTAAAAAGAGGCTCTATATGGTATAATTCTATAAAATACTGTTTTAAAGGATAAAATTATGTTAAAAAAAATTTTGAAAAAAATAAAAGATGAAAAATTAATACAAGAGGGCGACAAAATAGTTCTTGGTTTTTCAGGAGGACCAGATTCAGTATTTTTATTAGAAGCTCTAAATTATGCTAAAAAAGAGATAAATTTTGAGTTTGTTTTAGCTCATGTTAATCATTTGTTAAGAGGAGAAAATTCAGACACAGATGAAAAATTTAGTATTGAATGTAGTGAGAGATTAAATATACCAATTTTTGTAAAAAGAGCTTCGATAGAAGAGATTGCTAAAGAAAATAATATAGGTTTAGAAGAAGCTGGAAGATTTATTAGATATGAATTTTTTAAAGATATATTGAAAAAGATTTCGGGTAATAAAATAGCAATAGCTCACAATTTAGACGATCAAATCGAAACATTTCTATTTAGACTTATTAGAGGTTCATCTTTAGAAGGATTAGAAGGAATTCCAAATAGAGAAAATATTATTAGACCAATTAACGAGGTCTATAAAAATAATATTTTAAAATTCTTAGATGAAAATAAAATTAAATATAGAATAGATGAAACTAATTTTGAAAATGATTTTACAAGAAATAGTATAAGATTAGATTTGATACCTTGGATTGAAAAAAGATACAACAATAATTTTAAAGACAAAATTTTTAATTTGATTTCAGAAATTAAAGAAGTGAATAAGATTCTAGAAATTGATTTAAAAAAATACGAAGATTTTAAAGATAATAGATGGTCTTTAAATATAGATTTAATTGAATTAGAAGAAAATTATATTCAAAGAAAGATAATTAATGAGTATTTAAAAAAATATAATTTAGAAGGTTCAAGAGAAAAAATAGGAAACATT